>NZ_JBHVST010000018.1:21662-62506 GCF_042885015.1 Streptomyces sp. NPDC058086
GGGGGGGCCGCCCCCCCCCCCCCCCCGACTCCCCCGCCCTCCCCTTCACCTGCTCAACTGCGCGGCCAGGGACGCCCGTCGAGACGCTCGATGTCACGGTTGAAACGGCTGAGATAGGCGGCGAACTCGGCCACCTCCTCGGGATCCCAGTCGGTCATGATCTTCTCCAGACCGTCCAGGTTCTCGGCGCGATGGGCGTCCAGTCGGCGCCTGCCCTCCGCGGTGATGACGAACTTGCGGGCGATGCCCCCTTCGGGGTCGGGCATGCGCTCGACGACCCCGGCCCGCAGCATCGCGGCGGTCTGCCGGTTGAGGGTGGACGCGTCCAGGCCGAAGGCCTCTCTGAGCTCACCGATGGACATCGGGCCTTGCACCTGAATCCGGCTGAGCAGGACGTACGCGCTGCGGTCCAGCCGCTCCTCACTCATCCCGCGCCCCCGCGGGTTGATCATGTGCATGTGGCGCCCGAGCAGCATGGTCTCGAATTCCAGCAGGTCAAGTGGCTTGTCCACGCGAGGCATCCTTCGGCTCCCGGCTCGCTTCCCCTACAGGAAAGCTACCTCCCGCCAGGTATACCACCGCGATGTGTATGATGCACTAGGCATGCATGATGCACATCGCGTGCAGCATGCAACTCGCGTGCGCCTTGCCCGCGACTCACCGTGATCCGGAGACACAGCAAGCCCGGTGATGCAGCAGGCCCGGATGCGCAGCTGGCCCGAATGCGCAGCAGGCCCAGAGACGCAGCACAGCAACAAGCCCGGAAGAGCAACAGGGAGTACCCGTGGACAGTTCCCAGCCCGCAGCCCGCTCCGGCGGTGTTGTCGGCATCCTCGCCTTCGGCGGCATCGTGGCCGCGATCACCCAGACACTGGTGGTGCCACTGATCGGGGAACTCCCGACCCTCTTCGACACCACCGCCTCGAACGCCTCCTGGGTCGTCACCGCCACGCTGCTCGCGGCGGCCGTGATCACCCCCGTCGCCGGCCGCCTCGGTGACATGTACGGCAAGAAGCGCATGCTTCTGGCCTCCCTGGTCCCGCTGATGCTGGGCTCCGTGGTCTGCGCCCTGTCCTCCTCGGTCGTCCCGATGATCGCCGGACGCGGTCTGCAGGGCCTCGGCATGGGCGTGGTGCCCCTCGGCATCAGCCTGCTGCGTGACGTCGTACCTGCGGAGAAGCTCGGCTCGTCCATCGCGATGATGAGCGCGTCCATGGGTGTGGGCGGCGCGCTCGGCCTGCCGTTCTCCGCGGCGATCGCCGAGAACGCCAGCTGGCGCGTGCTGTTCTGGGTCGTCGCCGCGCTGACCCTCGCGGTCGCCACGTTGATCTGGTTCTTCGTGCCCGCGGGCCGCGAGAGCACCGCCTCGGGCAGCTTCGACCTGCTCGGCGCGATCGGCCTGGGCATCGCGCTGGTCTGCCTGCTTCTCGGCGTCTCCAAGGGTGCGGACTGGGGTTGGGGCAGCGGCACCACGCTCGGCCTGCTCGCCGCCGCGATCGTCCTGCTGCTGGCCTGGGGCTGGTGGGAGCTGCGCAGCGCCGAGCCGCTGGTCGACCTGCGAGTGACCGCCCGTCCGCAGGTGCTGATGACGAACGCCGCCTCGATCCTGGTCGGCTTCGCGATGTACTCCCAGTCGCTCGTGATCCCCCAGCTGTTGCAGCTGCCCAAGGAGACCGGCTACGGCCTCGGCGAGTCGATGCTGGCCATGGGTCTGTGGATGGCCCCGGCGGGCCTCATGATGATGATCATGTCCCCGATCGGCGCCAAGCTCTCCGCCGCGAAGGGCCCACGCATCACCCTGTCCGTCGGCGCCCTGATCATCGCCCTCGGCTACGGCCTGTCGCTGCCGCTCATCGGCAACGGCTCCCCCTGGGGCCTGCTCGCGGTGACCATCGTCTGCAACACGGGCGTCGGTTTCGCCTACGGTGCGATGCCCGCGCTCATCATGGGCGCGGTGCCCCAGTCGGAGACCGCCTCGGCCAACAGCTTCAACACGCTGATGCGTTCGATCGGCAGCTCCGTCTCGGCCGCCGTGATGGCCGTGGTCCTGGCCCAGATGACCACGAAGTTCGGCCCGGTCTCCCTGCCGTCCGAGAGCGGCTTCCGTGTCGCCATGCTGATCGGCTCCTGCGTCGGCATCGCCGCCGCGATCGTCGCCTTCCTCATCCCGGTCCGCTCCACGGCCGCCCGCCCGCAGGCCGAAGCCGCCCAGGACACGACCCCCGAGACGGTCGAGGCAAAGGCCTGACCCGACCGGACCCAACCCGCGCGCCCGCGCACCCTCGCACCCTCGCACCCTCGCACCCTCGCACCTGAGCGACAGTCGCCATCGCAGGACCAAAGAAACCGCAGGTCAGATTCCTGACCTGCGGTTTTTTGTTTCCGCAGGTCAGGGCCTTGGGACGTCCCCGCGCGTCCCTGGGACGCCGGTAGGTCTGGCGCCCCGCCGACCTCCGATCCGACAGTCGTGACCGCTCCGGGAAAGTCCCGGTTCAGGAAGGACCACGGTGAGACGTCGGGTGTGCCCTGCGGGCACCTGCGAACGGACGTACGCGCGGCCGCACGCCGCACTGCGGCCAGGGGTGCACGGCTATCGCGGTTTCCGGCTGTCGCACGCGGGACCCCAGCGCCGGCTGGTCATCCCGCGGGGAACGGTGTCCTTGGTGATCGGCTTCGGGCCGCAACCGGAGCCGGACGGGCCGATGGGCGGCCAGAGCGGCGAGCCCGTCCGTGCCACCACCTCCCTGGCGACCGGTCTGCACACGCGGGCCCGGCACTTCGCGCGCCAAGGAGCCGTGCACGGCGTCGAGATCACCCTCGCACCCTGGGTCGCGCACCAGATCTTCGATGCGCCCATGAGTGAACTCGCGGACACCGTGGTCGACCCCGTCGACGTACTCGGTTCCGGTTTCCGGGAGCTGACGGAAGCCCTCCAGGCCGCCCGCGACTGGCCGGCCCGTTTCGCGCTGGTCGACTCGGCGCTGGTGCGGTGGACCCGGTCCGCGCACCTCGGGCGGTCTCCGGCAGGCGAGCTGCTGGGCGCCTGGGACCTGCTGGTCCGCTCCGCGGGGACCATCGCCGTACGGGATCTGGCGGCGACCACCGGCTGGAGTCAGCGGCACCTGGAGAACCTGTTCCGCGAGCAGTTCGGCCTCACCCCCAAACGGCTCGCGCGGATCATCCGGTTACGCCGCGCGCTGCGGCTGCTCACCACCGGCACCACCCCCGCCGACACCGCGTACGCCTGCGGCTTCTCCGACCAGGCCCATCTCACCAACGAGTTCACCACCCTGGTCGGCATGCCGCCGCGCCGTTTCCTGGCCGCACGTGGCACAGAAGGGCTGCCGAGTCACTGGGTGGCGGGGTGACCGTCTCCGCGTTTTTCTTCAATCCCCGCGCCCCCGCCCCTTGCGAGGGTTGACCGGCGCGGCCCGGCCGGGTCGCGCCATGGGATTTCCGTGGACGACCGACTCGAAGGAACGACTTGATGAAGAAGGCTCTGGCCACCCTGGCCATCGCAGGTGCCGCCGCCACGTCCGTGCTCGCGCTCGCGCCGGCCGCGTCGGCCGACTCATGCGTGCGGACCAACCTCAACACCGGATACCGCTCGTACTGGAACACCGCCTACAAGTCGTCCACCAGCGGCTGCCACGACCTCAACGTCGTCATGGCCAGTACCCCTGGTGGTTCCGGCGGTGATTCGGGCGATTACTACGCCGGCATGTACGTCAACTCGTCCGGCAACTGGACCTTCGGCTCGCGCGGGTACGTGTGGATCCCGAACGGGACGTACGCGGTCGACAAGTACGTCCTGGTGAGCGACCTCACGGGTGGCCGGGAGTTCGGCGTGGCCGCCTACAACAACATCGGTGGCGCGGTGACGATCGCGCACTGACGTCAGCCGCCCGTCGTTCCCGTGCCCGGCCGCCCGTACGGCAGCCGGGCACGGGAGCACCCACCCCGGCTCCGGAGGTACGCCGACCATGCCCCACCCCAACCAGCGTGTGCGCGTCACTCGTTGGCCGGTCCCGGTGCTGTTCCTGGGACTCGTCCTGGCCACGCTGGGCGCCTGCGCGAGCGGCCAGGACGGCGGGTCACCCTCGTCCGCGACCGCACCCGTGTCCGGGCACTCCGGCCCGGCGCCTCAGCGCGTCGCCGTGACGCACACGATGCCGACGGACATCACCGACCTGGTGCTGCCTGCGACGGGCGCGGACACCCGGTGGGCCCAGGGCCTCGACGCGCTCGGCCGGCTGGCCGCCGACAAGGCGACCCGCCAGTGCCTCGCGTCCCACGACGCGACGATGCCGCCTCAGCCGCCCGTCAGCTTCCTCCGCTACTCCGCCGTCCCCGACCTGGACTTCATAGCGCGGCACGGCTTCAACGGCGTTCCCGTCCCTGACGGCGCCGCCGCGACCTCCACAGCCGGCTCTCCGGCCGACGCGGCACCCTCGGGACCCGACGCCGCCCAGCGGACGTGTCTGACCCGGGGCTCGGCCGTCGGCAACGACTTCCGGACGTCGTACCTGCGACTGCAGACACAGTGGTGGCAGGAGGTCGCCTCCCTGAACTCCACTCCCGAAGTGAGGTCCGCGTTCGGCGAGTTCGGGCGCTGCCTGGCCGGGCACAAGACGCCGGCCAAGGACGAGAGTGCCTTCTTCGACCTCGTCGACCGGCGTCTGCAGGCCGGGGACACGGACCGTTCCCTGGGAGCCCTGTACGCCACCTGCATGAAACCGGTCGAGGACACCCGCGAACCGCTCCGCCAACACCTCAGGGACAACTTCCGCGAGGAACACCGCGGGGAGGTCGAGAAGGTACGTACGACACTGCCGCGCACCATCCGGGACCTGGAGCGGCGTTACGACATCCGCATCTCCTTCCCGGCCCCCTGAGAGAACCTCATCCCTGGGGAGTGCCGGGCACCGGCATGTGACGGGTGCATTCGCGGGCACCGCCGTTCGGCTGCGTCCCGCAGGCCCACGCGGTCATCCTCCCTGTCACGGCGACCATCGGTGAGTAGACGTCGTTGCCCCAGTGCACGGGCGTGGCGAAGCTGTCGCCCGCCGAGTTGTCCGCGTCGACGATCGCGCTCTTGCTGGCGTAGGTGATGCGTCCCCAGGCGGCGGCACAGGCCTTGCTGTAGCGGAGTTCGATGACGATGTCCTTGTTCCTGGTCAGCGTCAGCGTCTGCCCGTCCAAGCCGCAGTGCGTGACCGACGGGTCCTTGCCACCGCAACCCGCCGCCCTGCACTGCGGGGTCGGCGGCTCCGCGGACCCCGTCGCGGCGGCGGGCTTTGATGCGGCGGGGGCGTCATGGGAGTCCCCACCGGTGGCGAGTACCGCGGCGACGGACACCGCGGCGCCGAGGAGGCAGGCCGCGCCCACGAACAACAGCCGACGACGGCCGACCCACCGCTGCCGAAGGGACACGGAGGCATCGGCCTCCGCGACCGCACCGCTCCCGGCTCCGTTCGCCGACTCCTCCAACTCCCCGGCACCGTTCGCCGACTCCTCCGGCTCCCCGGCACCGTTCGCCGGCACCTCGGCACCGCCGTCGTCTGCACCGGCCGCGTCCGCGCGAGCCTCATCGGCCCGCTCCCACAGGGCCAGCAGCCGCTCGGGATCCAGTTCCAGGGCCGCGGCCAGGCTTTCGACAGCCGCACGCGGAGGGAACTGCTTGCCGTTGACCCAGCGCTCCCAGGAGGACTTCGCGTAGTGCGTACGCGCACCCAACCTGGCATAGCTGAGTCCTGAGGCCTGCTTGACCGCGAGCAGTTCCACGCGCAGCGCTTCGACCGGGTCTTCCGGCGGATGTCCCTGAGAGAAATGCCCGAAGGCCATCGTCCCCCGCCCCACACTCCATAGGCAGAGCCCGCACACGGACGAGGGCACGGTGAAACCGCAGCACCAAGAAACCAGCCCCCGCCCCCAGTCCCGGTGCTCCACGGTTCCTGAGAATCGCGCGAAGCATATCGCACAGAGGTTCGCCATAAATGCCCTTCTGTCGGGCGACACGCCGCTCGCGTACGGCCCGAAGAAATGACCTCCGAGACTCCTGAGGGGCGTGGGGTTGCTGTTCACCTCGTGGCGTCTTGCATGGGGGGACAGCCGGGGGGCTGGACATACTTCACAACGTTCGCCGACGCGCGCTCGGGCGCCGCCGCCGTCCGGCCACGCCCTTCCTCTTCCAGGAGGCCGCGTCGGCCCGCCGTAACACCACCCGTGGCGTCGTCGCCGCGTTGGCGGTCCTCGCCGTGACCGCTGGTCCCGGCCCGCTCTCCGTACCGGCCGGCTCTCCGTACCGGCCGACGCGGACGCCGCCGTCAACCTGTGGCACAACACCGGCAATGGCAAGGGATCGTTCGGGCCCCGCACGAAGATCGCCACGGGGTGGCAGACGTACAAGGCCCTGTTCCGACGACGTAGTCGGTGGCGCGCCGTGCGCGGTGACTTGAGCAGCCGGCGGCCCCCTCCGAGGGCCTCCTGCGCCGCCGACGCGTCCGGCAAAAGCAAAAGCCCCAGTTCACGGCGAGTGAGAATCCTGGGGCTTCTACAGAGCCGCCTTCGGGATTCGAACCCGAGACCTACGCATTACGAGTGCGTTGCTCTGGCCATCTGAGCTAAGGCGGCGCGCTGTCCGCACTATGGTGCGATCAGCAACGTCGGTAAGTCTACACAGTTTCCGGGGGTGCTCCGTACACGCCCCGGGAGGGCCGGTTCCGGGGCGTGTGGGAGGGCTATGAGCAGCGCTTTCCCTTCGCGGGAGGGGTGCCCTGGAGGAGGTAGCGGTCGATCGTGGAGTCGATGCAGACGCTGCCGCGGCCGTACGCGGTGTGGCCGTCGCCGACGTAGGTGAGAAGGACGCCGGAGGAGAGCTGGGAGGCGAGGGACTTGGCCCAGGCGTAGGGGGTGGCCGGGTCCCGGGTGGTGCCGACCACGAGGATCGGGCCCGCGCCCTTCGCCTGGATGCGGTGCGGCTCGCCGGTGGGCCTCACGGGCCAGTACGCGCAGTTAAGGGAGGCCCAGGCCAGGCCGTCACCGAAGACGGGGGACGCCTTCTCGAAGCCGGGAAGACCCTTCTCCACCTCGTCGGGTGTGGAGAAGGCGGCCGGGAGGTCGAGGCAGTTCACGGCCGCGTTGGCGAACATCAGGTTCGCGTACTTGCCGTCGGCGTCGCGCTCGTAATAGCTGTCGGAGAGGGCGAGCAGGCCCGCGCCGTCCTTGTCCTTCATCGCCGCGGTGAGCGCCTCGCGCAGCTGCGGCCACGCCGCCTGGTCGTACATCGCCGCGATCACGCCCGTCGTCGCGAGCGCCTCACCGAGCTTGCGACCGCCCGCGTCGCCCGTCGGGATCGGCTTCGCGTCGAGCTTCTTGAAGAAGGCGCTGAGGTTCTTGCCGACCTGGTCCGGGCTCGTGCCCGGGCCACCCAGCGGGCAGTCGCTGTGGCGCACGCAGTCCTTCGCGAAGGACTGGAACGCCGTCTCGAAGCCCGCCGTCTGGTCCTGGTTGAGTTTGCGTGCGGACAGGGACGGGTCCATCGCGCCGTCCAGGACCATGCGGCCCACCCGGCCCGGGAACAGGCCCGCGTACGTCGCCCCGAGGAACGTCCCGTACGACGCCCCCACGTAGTTCAGCTTCTGGTCACCCAGGACCGCGCGCAGGATGTCCATGTCCCGGGCCGCTTCGACCGTGGACACGTGCCGCAGCAGGTTCGGCGAGTGCCGGCCGCAGCCCTCGGCGAACTTCTTGTACGCGTCGACCAGTTCACCCGTCTCCTTCTTGTCGTCGGGGGTGACGTCCGTCTCCGTGTACGTGTCCATCTGGTGGCCGGTGAGGCACTCGACGGGCTCACTGCGGGCCACCCCGCGCGGGTCGACCGCGACCATGTCGTAGCGGGCACGGACCTCAGCCGGGTAGCCGATCCCCGCGTACGACTGGAGGTAGCCCACCGCCGAGCCGCCCGGGCCGCCCGGGTTGACCAGCAGCGAGCCGATGCGCTTGCCGGGACCTGTCGCCTTCTTGCGGGCCACGGCCAGCTTGACGTCGCCCGATGCCGGTTTCGCGTAGTCGAGAGGCGCCTTCATCGTGGCGCACTCGAAGCCGGAGGCGCCGCAGCTGCGCCAGGCCAGCTTCTGGTTGTAGTACGGCGACAGCGTGGAGGGTGTGGCGCGGGGCAGTGCGGCCAGCACCGCGTCCGCCGAGGTCGTGGCCGTCCTGGTCGAACTCCCCGTGGAGCAGGCAGAGACGAGCAGCGCGGTGGCGGCGAGCAGCACGCCGCCCGCACGGACGGTACGCATCGCACGGATCGCACCGCGGGGTCGGTTCGGCCGACGGGACCGGGGCGGCCGGGGGGTGCGCCTGAAGTACCTGGAGTACATCTCGCGAGCGTAACCCTGGGCGACGCAATGATCACCAACAGTCGTGGATGTGCCTCGTACGAGTGATTCCGTCAACACCGCGACTCAACTCCTGGTCCCCACACCTCGCCTCAGCTCCTCACTCCGGCTCCTCGGCACGGCCCGGCCCGGCTGTCGGCTGGTCGCTGTCGGCTGGACACTGGTCGCTGTCGGCTCCAGTTCCTCGGCTCGAGCGTGCCGTCGAGGCTCTCGGCTCAGCCCGCCCGCAGCGCCATCGTCATCGCCTCCACCGCCAGCAGCGGGGCCACATTGCGATCCAGTGCCTCGCGGCACGCGGCGATCGCGTCGATCCGGCGAAGGGTCGCCTCCGGCGAGCCGCCGCGGGCGAGGCGCTCGAGTACATCCTCGGCCTCCATGTTGGCGAGGGCCACCCGGGAGCCGAGCTGGAGGGCGAGGACGTCGCGGTAGAAGCCGGTGAGGTCGATGAGGGCCAGGTCCAGGCTGTCGCGCTGCGTACGCGTTCTCCGGCGCTTCTGCCGGTCCTCCAGCTCCTTCATGACGCCCGCGGTGCCACGCGGCATACGGCCGCCCTGCGACGCACCGAGGGCCGCCTTCAGGTCTTCGGTCTCCTTGACGTCGACTTCCTCGGCGAGCTGCTTGGCGTCCTCCGAGGCCGTGTCGATCAGCTCCTGGGCCGCCTTGAGACAGCCGCCGATGTCGTCGACCCGCAGCGGAAGCTTGAGGACGGCGGCCCGGCGCTCACGGGCACGCTGGTCCGTGGCGAGACGGCGGGCGCGCCCGATGTGCCCCTGTGTCACGCGGGCGGCGGCCGCCGCGACAGCGGGCTCGATGCCGTCACGGCGGACGAGGATGTCGGCTACCGCGTCCACCGGCGGGGTGCGCAGGGTGAGCAGGCGGCAGCGGGAGCGGATGGTGGGCAGGACGTCCTCGATGGAAGGCGCGCAGAGCAGCCAGACCGTACGGGGGGCCGGTTCCTCGACGGCCTTCAGAAGGACGTTGCCCGCGCCCTCCGTGAGGCGGTCCGCGTCCTCCAGGACGATGACCTGCCAGCGGCCGGTCGCCGGGGACATCTGGGCGCGGCGGACCAGGTCGCGAGTCTCCTTCACACCGATGGAGAGGAGGTCGGTGCGGACGATCTGCACATCTGCGTGCGTCCCGATCAGGCTGGTGTGGCAGCCGTCGCAGAAGCCGCAGCCGGGGACTCCGCCCAGCGCGCGGTCGGGGCTCACGCACTGGAGCGCTGCCGCGAAGGCCCGCGCCGCGGTGGAACGCCCGGAGCCGGGCGGGCCGGTGAACAGCCAGGCGTGCGTCATCTTGGACGCCTCGGGGAGCGGGGTGTCCGCGGCGACCGCCGAAACGAGGGCGTCGGCGTCACGAGCGGCGGCGGCGAGCTGCTCGCTCACCTTGTCCTGGCCCACCAGGTCGTCCCATACAGGCACGGGGCACCGCCCTTTCGTCGCACTTCGCCTTGCCGCGTCCATTGTGCGGGTCGCCACTGACAACGGGTCCCCGGACCGCTCCACGAACCACGAACCTCGAACCACGGCCAGGCAGTGGTGCCGCCGCTCTCAGCAGCCGCTCTCAAGAGCGGCTCCCAACAGCGGCTCAGCGACGGCGGCGACCGCCCCGTCCCTCACTCCCGTCGTCCTGCTCGTCGTCGTCACGCGGGCCCAGCAGTTCGTCCGCCAGCGTCGGGAGATCGTCGAGCGGGGTTTCCTCCGCCCAGTCGGAACGGGGGCGGCGGCGCGGTGCGCCCTCGGCATTGACCTGGGGCAGCTCGCGCGTACGGTCACCGGCCCTCTCGGGCCGGGGCTCGGGCCGCTCGTCCCGGAAGAAGCCCGGAGGCACCCGGTCCGCGGGATCACCTGCACCGGCATCCGCACCGGCATCCGGGGCGGCACCCGCGCCCCCGTCACGTACCGGAGGAAGCACCGCCGTCTCGTCGGCCGCGCCCGGCGCCACCGGCGGCAGCACGGTCGTCTCGTCCGCGGCCCCCGGAACCACCGGCGGGAGCACGGCCGTCTTCTCGGCCGCTTCCTCGGGCACGGGCGGCTTCGGCAGCTTGGCCGTCTCCTCCGAGTCGGAACGGGAACCCTCGCGGCTCTCTCCGGAGCGCACCGGCCGCAGCACCGTCGTCTCGTCCACCGAGCCGCCCGAGGTGCTCGGGGGCGTCACGACCGGCGTGGGCATCGTCGTCTCGTTGTCGGCCACGGGACCCGCGGCCGGCGACTCGCCAGAACCCACAGGTGCCGAAGCGGAAGGAGAAGCCGACGCAGGAGCTGAAGCAGCAGCCGCAGCCGCAGTCGAAGCAGAAGCAGAAGCAGACGTCGAAGCCGCCGTGGCCGCGGCCGCCGCCGCTGCCGCCGCCGCCGTCTCCGTCGCGGCCCGCCGCGCCTCCTCGGCCCGCAGCAGCGCCTCCTCGGCCTTGCGCTGCTTCTCCAGGCGGCGCTCCTCGGCCTCGGCCCGCAGCCGTGCCTGCTCCTCGGCCAGCCTGCGCAGCCGGTCCCGCTCGGCGGCCTGGGCCTGCTCCTCGGCCAGCAGCCGCGCCCGCTCCTCCTCGGCCCGGCGGCGGGCCTCCTCGGCGCGCTGTCGGGCCTCCTCCGCCTGGCGCTCGGCCTCGCGCCGCTGAGCCTCCTCCAGCTCGCGCTGCTTGCGCTCCTCTTCCTCCGCGCGCAGCCGGGCGAGCTGTTCCTGGCGCTCGCGCTCCAGTCGCTCTTCCTCGGCCTTGCGTGCGGCCTCTTCCTCGGCCTTGCGCCGGGCCTCCTCCTCGGCCGCCTTGCGTGCCTCCTCCTGGGCCTTCACCTCGGCCTCGGAGAGGGGCAGCATCACGTCGAGCCGGTGCCGGACGACGGTGGTGACCGCCTCGGGCTCCTGGGCGGCGTCGACGACCAGGTACCGGCCCGGGTCGGCGGCGGCAAGCGTCAGGAAACCGGACCGCACGCGCGTGTGGAACTCGACCGGCTCCGACTCCAGCCGGTCGGGCGCCTCCGTGAAGCGCTCACGCGCCGCCTCCGGGGAGACGTCGAGGAGCACCGTCAGATGCGGCACCAGTCCGTTGGTCGCCCATCGGTTGATGCGGGCGATCTCGGTCGGGGACAGGTCCCGGCCGGCTCCCTGGTAGGCCACCGACGAGTCGATGTAGCGGTCGGAGATGACGACGGCGCCCCGCTCCAGCGCGGGCCGCACCACCGTGTCCACGTGCTCGGCGCGGTCGGCGGCGTACAGCAGCGCCTCCGCGCGGTGCGACAGGCCCGCCGACGACACGTCCAGCAGGATCGAACGCAGCCGCTTGCCGACCGGCGTGGCGCCCGGCTCGCGGGTCACCACGACCTCGTGGCCCTTCGCGCGGATCCACTCCGCGAGCGCTTCCGCCTGCGTCGACTTCCCGGCCCCGTCACCGCCCTCCAGGGCGATGAAGAACCCGTTCGCGGTGGGATTCTGCACCGGGTCGTCGCCGCCGCGCAGCGCGTCCAGCAGGTCGTGCCGCAGCGGCACTCCGGAGCGGTCGTCGACCTTGGCCAGCACCAGGGCGGCGACCGGCAGCAGCAGGGCACCCACCAGCATCAGCGTGAAGGCGGCACCTCCGTGCGCGAACACGAACTTGCCGTTCTCGAGCCGGTGCGGGCCGATCGCCGCGGCCACCACCGGCGCCAGCAGGGCGCCGAGCGCCACGGAGACCCGTACGACCGCGTGCAGGTGTTCCGTCGTACGCGCCCGCCGGTACTCCTCGGTCTCCTGGTCGAGGAGCGCGTGCCCGGTGTTCGCGGCGACGCCCGCGCCGACGCCCGCGAGGGCGGCGATCAGCAACACCGTGGTGACGTCCGGGACCAGACCGGCGGCCAGCAGCGCGATTCCGGTGAAGGCGATCGCCAGCGAGAGCAGCCTGCGCCGCGACAGCGACGGCAGCACGGAGGGGGCCGTCCGGATGCCGATGACGACACCCCCGGTCAGCGCCAGCACCAGCAGGCCGTACGTGACCGGTCCACCGCCCAGGTCCTTGGCCTGCAGCACGGAGACAGCGACGGCGGCCGCGACCGCCGCGGCGACGGCCGCGCAGGCGAGCACCAGGAGCGGGATCGCGCCGGTACGGCCCTTGTCGACGCCCGTGCCCGTCTTGGGGCGGCGCAGGCCCTCCAGGGGCGAGCGCGCACGCGGGGTGCGGGTGTCGGGCAGTTCGAGGAACGTGAGCACGGAGAGCGAGGCGGCGAACAGTCCGGCGGCGACGTACGAGGCGAGCGCCCCCTGGTGCTGGTCGAACCAGGCGATCCCGGCACCCAGCAGGTTGCTGACGAGCGACACCACGACGAGCGTGGCGGCCGCGATCGGCACCGCCACGAAGGCCGTACGCAGTGACAGGCGCCGCAGTGCGTCCAGGTGGTCCGGCAGCGGGCGTACGGTGGCGCCCTCCAGCGGCGGCGCGGGCAGCAGCGCGGGCGCCGCGCTCTCCCGGCACACCGTCCAGAAGCGCTCGGCGACGCCGGTCACGAAGGCGAGGACGAGGAGGGCGGCGAGTGCGTTGTCCGGGGTCCAGTCGATCCACAGGGGCGCGAGGAGCATGAGCACGGCGCGCAGTCCGTCGGCTCCGACCATGGTCCAGCGCCGGTCGAGCGGCCCCTCCTGCGACGTCAGCGAGGTGAGCGGCCCGAGGAGTACGGCTCCGAAGAGCAGCGTGGCCAGAATGCGTGCCCCGAAGACGGCCGCCACGGCCAGGGCGACCCCGCGGTAGCCACCGCCGAAGGAACCCTCCGCGATCGCCGCCTGAAGGACGAGGATGACCAGCACGAGCAGGGCCAGGGTGTCGCCGACACCGCCCACCAGGTGGGCGCTCCACAACCGTTTCAGCTGAGGTCGGCGCAGCAACGCGCGGACGGCGCGCTCGCGGGAATCTGCGACCAGGGCGTCGTCGGGGGCCGGAGTGGGGGCCGTTGGCTGCTCGGCTCGCGTCATTCTGCAAGCCTATCCGGCCCCACTGACTGCCCGTAGGGGTGCCCGAACATGTGGACGCCCCCACACCGAAAGGTGTAGGGGCGTCCACATCCGAATCTGACAGAGGCCGCGAGACGTGGCCGAGGCCGCGAGGCCTGACAGCGGCCGCCGGGACCTGACAGAGGCCGCGAGCCCGGACCTCAGTTCTCCGAAGCCGCCGTCTTCTTGGCAACGGCCTTCTTGGCCGGAGCCTTCTTGGCAGCCGTCTTCGAAGTCGTCGTCTTCTTCGCGGCGGTCTTCTTGGCAGGGGCCTTCTTGGTCGCCGTCTTCTTGGCGGCGGCCTTCTTCGCGGTCTTCTTGGCGGGAGCCTTGGCGCGCTTCTCCGCCAGCAGCTCGTAGCCGCGCTCCGGAGTGATCTCCTCGACGCTGTCGGCGGAGCGCAGGGTCGCGTTGGTCTCGCCGTCGGTCACATAAGGCCCGAAACGGCCGTCCTTGACCACGACGGGCTTCCCGCTGACCGGGTCCTCGCCCAGCTCCTTGAGCGGCGGCTTGGCGGCCGCGCGCCCGCGCTGCTTGGGCTGGGAGTAGATCTCCAGCGCCTCTTCGAGGGTGATGGTGAAGAGCTGGTCCTCGGACTGCAGGGAGCGCGAGTCCGTGCCCTTCTTCAGGTACGGGCCGTAGCGGCCGTTCTGCGCGGTGATCTCCACGCCCTCGGCGTCCTTGCCGACGACGCGCGGCAGGGACATCAGTTTGAGGGCGTCGCCGAGCGTCACCGTGTCGAGCGACATCGACTTGAAGAGTGAGGCGGTACGCGGCTTGACGGCGTTCTTGCCCGTCTTCGGGGTGCCCTCGGGCAGCACCTCGGTGACGTACGGGCCGTAGCGGCCGTCCCTGGCGATGATCTGGTGGCCCGACTCCGGGTCCGTACCGAGCTCGAAGTCGCCGCTCGGCTTGGCGAGCAGCTCCTCCGCGAGCTCGATGCTCAGCTCGTCCGGGGCCAGGTCCTCGGGCACATCCGCGCGCTGGTGGTTCTCGGAGTCCTTCTCGCCGCGCTCGATGTACGGGCCGTAGCGGCCCACACGCAGCACGATGCCCTCGCCGACCGGGAAGGACGACACCTCGCGGGCGTCGATGGCGCCCAGGTCGGTGACGAGCTCCTTGAGGCCGCCCAGGTGGTCCCCGTCGCCGTTGCCGGCCTCGGCTGCGCCCGTGGCGTCGCCCTCGCCGAAGTAGAACCGCTTGAGCCACGGCACGGCCTGCGCCTCGCCCCGCGCGATGCGGTCGAGGTCGTCCTCCATCTTGGCCGTGAAGTCGTAGTCGACGAGCCGCCCGAAGTGCTTCTCCAGGAGGTTGACCACGGCGAAGGACAGGAAGGACGGCACGAGTGCCGTGCCCTTCTTGAACACGTATCCGCGGTCGAGGATCGTGCCGATGATCGACGCGTACGTCGACGGGCGGCCGATCTCGCGCTCTTCGAGCTCCTTGACCAGCGACGCCTCGGTGTAGCGGGCCGGGGGCTTGGTGGCGTGCCCGTCGACCGTGATCTCCTCGGCGGACAGCGGGTCGCCCTGGTTGACCTGCGGAAGACGGCGCTCACGGTCGTCGAGCTCGGCGTTCGGGTCGTCCGCGCCCTCGACGTACGCCTTCAGGAAGCCGTGGAAGGTGATCGTCTTGCCGGACGCGCTGAACTCGGCGTCGCGGCCGTCGGAGGCCGTGCCCGCGATCTTCACGGTGACGGAGTTGCCGACCGCGTCCTTCATCTGGGAGGCGACGGTCCGCTTCCAGATCAGCTCGTACAGCTTGAACTGGTCGCCGGTCAGGCCCGTCTCGGCCGGGGTGCGGAAACGATCACCCGAGGGACGGATCGCCTCGTGCGCCTCCTGCGCGTTCTTGACCTTCCCGGCGTACGTCCGCGGCTGGGCCGGCAGGTAGTCGGCGCCGTAGAGCTGCGTGACCTGGGCGCGGGCGGCGGAGATCGCCGTTTCCGAGAGGGTCGTGGAGTCCGTACGCATGTACGTGATGAAGCCGTTCTCGTACAGCTTCTGGGCCACCTGCATGGTGGCCTTCGCGCCGAAGCCGAGCTTGCGCGAGGCCTCCTGCTGGAGGGTCGTCGTGCGGAACGGCGCGTACGGCGAGCGGCGGTACGGCTTGGACTCGACCGAGCGGACCGCGAAGTTCGTGTCCTGGAGGGCGGCGGCGAGCGCACGGGCGTTCGTCTCGTCCAGGTGAAGCGTGTTCGCGCCCTTGATCTGGCCCAGCGAGTCGAAGTCGCGACCCTGGGCGATGCGCTTTCCGTCGACCGCGGTCAGACGGGCGACCAGGTTGGACGGGTCGCTGGCGTCACCGGCGCGGCCGGTACCGAAGGTGCCGGTGAGGTCCCAGTACTCGGCGGAGCGGAAGGCGATGCGCTCGCGCTCCCGCTCGACGACGAGCCGGGTCGCCACGGACTGCACACGGCCCGCCGACAGCCGCGGCATGACCTTCTTCCACAGGACCGGCGAGACCTCGTAGCCATAGAGGCGGTCGAGGATGCGGCGGGTCTCCTGGGCGTCGACGAGCTTCTGGTTGAGCTCGCGCGGGTTGGCGACGGCGGCCTGGATCGCGGCCTTGGTGATCTCGTGGAAGACCATCCGCTTGACCGGGACCTTGGGCTTGAGCACTTCCTGGAGGTGCCACGCGATGGCCTCGCCCTCGCGGTCCTCATCGGTGGCGAGGTAGAGCTCGTCGGAGTCGCGCAGCAGGTCCTTGAGCTTCTTGACCTGGGCCTTCTTGTCGGCGTTGACCACATAGATGGGCTGGAAGTCGTGCTCGACGTCCACGCCGAGGCGGCGCACCTCGCCGGTGTACTCCTCGGGCACCTCCGCGGCACCGTTGGGGAGGTCGCGGATGTGCCCGACGCTCGCTTCGACGACATAGCCGGGGCCGAGATAGCCCTTGATCGTCTTCGCCTTGGCAGGCGACTCGACGATGACGAGTCGGCGGCCGCCGTGTGCGGTGTCGCTGGTCGGGGACAACTTCGCTCTTCTCTCCGGTCGACGCAGGGGGTCTCCCCCAGGCCTTGGTCCCGGGGGTCGGGTCATGCTGACGCTGCGGAGTGTGACGGTACATCCCGCCCCCGTGTCAAACGGGAAAAGCCCGCAACGGCCACTCGAACGGTAACCCGACTACCGCCATTCCTGCCGCCCGGAGTGTCCAGCAGCCCTTTCGGGCCTATCCGGAGCGTGACCTCTCAGTTACCGGGGACCCACCTCTCACGCGCGCGTAAAACACCACATCCCCAGTGCCAGCGCACCCGCTCCGGCGACGCCGGCGAGCGTCGCCGATGCGACGCGGTTCACACCGACGGCGACGGGCTCGCCGTGTCGCACCCGCACCGCGGTCCAGACCAGCAGTCCGCCTCCGAACAGGGCGAACACCGTCCCCACGAAGATCGCTGGTCCGCTTTCCATTGATATGTCCTTCCACCCCGGAGCCCCAGGGTGGGAGGCTGCCACTCCCCGGAAGCCGACGTGCGAACCTGCGGTGAACGCCGGGAAGACGGCGCACCATGGACCGCTCAGACCATGGCGGGGTCGGGTATCCGCTCGCTCGTCCGCGTGCCGTCGACCCGTCTCACGGTGCACACGACTTTGCTGAAACCTTGATTCCACTCCTCCTCACTGGCCAGCCAACCGGAGACGGTGTGCTCCGTGTCGGAGGCCCAACTCGACGCGAACTTGTTGGTACAGAGCTTGCCTCCCTGGGCGAGGGCCTTCTTGTAGTCCATGCCCGCCGCGGCCTGCGCGGTGCCGATCACCTGGTCGGTATGCGGCTCACCACAGTCCGCCAGGTGAGCATCGAAGCTCTTGTCCTTCTCCGCGTAGTCCCAGCAGTCCCCGGTGCCCATCTGAGTGGGCCACAGATTCACGCCCGCGTCCCGGAACCGCCCCACCTCGCCGCCTATCGCGACATGCCGTCCGAGCACGAGACATGCCGTACCGCCCTTGGCCGCGCCGAACCCGTCCTTCGTCGGTACGACGGCGTAGACACCCGCGTCGGGCAGGGCGTCGGCCGTCGCCGTGCTCTGGCTGGTGCAGCGCTGCGCGCCATGGGCGAGGGCGTCGGCGTAGTCGTCGGCCGTGTCGACGGCCACGACCTGGCCGTCCGGCCAGTCCTTGGCGCAGTTCACGACGCCCAGGTTGAGCGCCGACTTGAAGGTGGGCCCCGACCAGACCGCCTTCACACAGTCCCCGGCCTGCAACGGCTTGGTGAGGCCCACCTGTTCGCCGTACGGATACACCGGCCCCGTCGGTCCCGACGACGGACTCCCTGTGGGGCGCTTCTTCGCGGTCGTGCCCTTCGTGCCCCCGTCGTCACCGGTGAGTGAGACGGCGGCCCAGGTGCCGCCGACGACCACCAGGAGGACTCCCACGACGAGGGCGACGACGGGGACCAGGGGCCTCTTGCGGCGCGTGAGCGGCCGGGGCGGGCCGGCCGTGGACTGGATGGGCGCGCCGGTCCCGGCGTACGGATTCCACTCGTACGCGCCACTGGGAGTGGACGGGCGCCAAGGGCCGTACGGAGGCGGGGCACCGGAGGCCGGTCCGAGCGGGCCACCGGGGGTTGCCGGGCCGCCGGGTGGAGTGTGCGGGGTGTTGGGGTTGTGCGGGGTGTTGGGGGTGTTCGGGTTGTGCGGGGTGTTGGGGGTGTTCGGGTTGTGCGGGGTGTTCGGGTTGTGCGGGGTCGACGGCGCACCTGAGGTCTGCGGGACGCCTGGAGTCAGCGGAACGCCGGGGATCTGCGGGGCGCCCGGGGGTTGCGGGGTTCCCGGAGGCGAGCCGGTGACATATCCGGGCGGCGCCCCGGCGGCATACCCGGGCGACGCCCCCGCGACGTACCCCGGCGGTGGCCCCGCGGGATACCCCGGCGGTGGCCCGAACACCCCGCCCGCCGCCGCCTGCACCACCCGCTCAAGCCCCCGCGCGACCGCCTCCGGCGAGGACCGCCGCAATGGGTCCTTGACGAGCAGTCCGTGCAGCACGGAGGTCAGTTCACCGGCGCGGACGGGCGGGGTGGGCTCCTCGCTGAGCAGGGCCGTCAAGGTCGCGTACTGACCCGGCCGGTCGAAGGGGCCGCGCCCCTCGACGGCGGCGTACAACGTGGCGCCGAGGGAGAAGAGGTCCGCGGCCGGGGTGGGCGGCTCGCCGCGGGCGCGCTCGGGGGCGAGATAGCCGGGCGTGCCGAGGATGCCGGCGGTGGCGGTGAGCCGGGGCTCGCGGGACTCGGGCTGGAGCGCGATCCCGTAGTCGGTGAGCAGTACGCGCGCGTAGGGATCGCCCGAAGAGTCGGGCGCCAGAAGGATGTTGGCCGGTTTCACATCCCTGTGGAGGATCCCGATCCGGTGTCCGGCGGAGAGCGCGTCGAGGACGGCCAGCCCGATCCGGGCGGCCCGGGCGGGCGGCAGCGGTCCCGACTGCCGTACGACCGCCTGCAGATCGACCGCGTCCGGCACGTACTCCATGACGATCCACGGCAGTCCCTCGTGCACCACCACGTCGTGCACGGTGGCCACATGGGGATGCCCGCGCAGCCGCGCCGCGTGCCGGGCCTCACTGCGCGCCCGGGCGACGCGCTGCCCATGCTCCGCCGCGTCCATCGGCACGTCCGGCAGCGCGATCTCCTTCATGGAGACCTCGCAGGTCAACTCCGCGTCGTACGCGAGCCACACCCTGCCCATGCCGCCCGCGCCGAGCGTCCGCAGCAGCCGGTACCGGCCGCCGATGATCCTGCCCTCGCCCTGATCCGGCGTCTCCCCCGCCATGGCGCCTCCCCCGAGACAGCGCGCCTCCCCCGAGGACGCATGGAGCTTGTCTCTTGAAGGTAGCTTCGCATGCACCACTGACAGGAGCCCTTTTACCGACCAATCCTGATCAATGTTGCGCAATCCCGTCAGAACAGGCACATGCGACTCAGCCCTTCACTCCGCGGGCTCGAGGAACCCCTGCTCCACCAGGAGCCGGATCTGCGCGGGCGTCTGGTCACGCAGCAACACCGGGTCCTCGCCGACCAATTGGGCGATGGCGTCCAGGATCCGCCCGGCGCTCAGAGTGCCGTCGCACACGCCCGCGAAGCCCGCTCCGACCGTGTCCACCTTGGTGGCCCGGCGCATCCCGCGGTGCTGGCGCAGCACCACGTGCTCCGGGTCCTCGGCGCCGGGCAGCCCGACCTGCTCCTGGACGACCTCGGCCACGAGCCTGAAGTGCCCGGCGAGCAGGGCCGCGTCGTCGCTCGCCCGCAGGTAGTCGACTCGGTCGAAGTGCGCGCGCACGGTCTCGCCGAGCGGCTGCTCGATGGAGTGCGGCCACTCCTCGACCGTGATGGACGGCTCGGCGGCCGCCGTTCTGCGCAGCGTGATCCATCCGAAGCCGACGGCCTTGACCTTGCGGGCCTCGAACTCGTCCAGCCAGGCGTCGTACCGCGCCTGGTACTCGGCGGGGTCGTCGCGGTGGTCGCCCGCATCGCGCAGCCACAACTCCGCGTACTGCGTGACGTCCTGCACTTCGCGCTGCACGATCCAGGCGTCACAGCCGCGCGGCACCCAGGAGCGCAGCCGGTCCTGCCACTCCTCGCCCTCCACGTGCTGCCAGTTGGCCAGGAACTGCGCGTACCCCCCGTCGCTGAGCCGGTCTCCCGCCTGCTGAACGAGCGTGCGGCACAGATCGTCCCCGCCCATCCCGCCGTCGCGGTAGGTGAGCCGGGCGCCGGGCGAGATCACGAAGGGCGGGTTCGAGACGATCAGGTCGTACGTCTCGTCGTCCACGATCGGTTCGAAGAGGGAGCCCTCACGCAGATCGGCCGCCGGGGCACCGGAGAGCGCGAGGGTGAGCGCGGTGATGTGCAGGGCGCGCGGGTTGAGGTCGGTCGCGATCACGCGCGTGGCGTGCTGCGCGGCGTGCAGGGCCTGGATCCCGGAGCCGGTGCCGAGGTCGAGCGCGGAGGAGACGGGCGTACGGACGGTGATGCCGGCCAGGGTCGTGGACGCGCCGCCCACACCCAGGACAACGCCCTCCTCGCGGCTGCCGATGCCGCCCGCGCCGCCGACGGCACACCCCAGGTCGGACACGATGAACCAGTCCTCGCCGCCGGGCCCGCCGTACGGCCGGATGTCCACGGTCGCGGCGATCTCGTCCGCGCCCGCCCGGGTCAGCCAGCCGCTCTCCAGGCAGTCCTCCACCGGCAGCACGTCCGCCACGCGCGCGTGCGGCACGGGCTGCTGGAGCAGGAACAGCCGTACGAGCGTCTCCAGCGGTGTGTCCCCGCGGGTCGCCCGGAGCGCGGGCACGGTCTCGCTGCGCGCCAGCGCCGCGTACGCGGGGGCGCCGAGCAGGTCGAGCAGGCCGTCGGCGGTGAAGGAGGCGCCGAGCAGGGCGTCCCGCAGCCGAGCGGCGACGGCGACGCGGTCGGACGAGGGCAACGGTGACAAGCTGGTGTGACTCACGTCCCCCATTGTGTCCGTTCCCGCCGAAAGGGACGTACACCTGTGGACAGAGCCCGCGCCAATGTGGACAAGCCCGCACGAGGAGTCGTGAGGGCTTGCGCCTGGAGCCGTGGGCCATGCGTCGTCGGGAGTCGTGGGCTTGCGCCGAGAGCCGTAGGGCATGCGCTACGGGCCCGGTACGCGCGCGTACCGGGCTCTTTCCGGGTGACGGGACGGGTCCCGCTCCGCGGTCGCTCCGCGGTCGTTCTCCGGGGGTCAGCCCTGAGTGGTCGCCGGCGAGGCGGACGCGGAGGCGGACTTGCAGCTCACCTGCTTGGCCATCGCCTTGCCGACGTCGCCCGCTTCGAGCTCCTTCAGGGCGTCGGTCCCGGTCTTGCTGAGCTTCTCCAGCTGCTTGGCGACACCGTCGAGACCGTCCGCGAACTTCGCCTGGTCCTTCGTGTTCAGCGCGTCGGACTGCTTCCCCAGATCGGCGTAGGAGGCGGAGAGGGCGTTGAGCTCCTTGACCGCGTTCTCCTGCTTGGTCTTGCCGCTGTCCACGTCCGGCGGGCCGGCCTTCTCGATGGCGGCCGCCATCGCCTTGTAGGCGTCGGAGATGTCCTGGAAGCCCTTGGAGTCGGCCTTCTGCACGTCCACCGGTGCGCTCTGGTCCGTGGTCTCCTTCTGGATCGCGGTGTTGGCGGCCGCGATCTTCTGGACCTGCGGCTGCACCGCGTCACAGACCTGCTTGGCCCAGGGGTCCAGCTTGTCGTCCTTGCTACTACTACCGCTGCTGCATGCCGACAGCGCCAGCACCAGTACCGCACCGCCGGACAGTGCGGCCGTGAGCTTCTTGTTCACCGGATTGGTCCCTTCCGTGGCTCTCGGCCCCGGAACTTACACGCCGCATGGGCGCCGCCCCTATGGCGAATTTCCGATTTAGTACCTATTGCAGCCATTTGCTCCATGCGAGAGAAGGCTCACGACACAGGTGTCGACACACACGAACGACGGGCGGGCGGCACGTCGCTGCGTGCCGCCCGCCCGTGGGGACCTGCCCAAAGACCCGAACGCTACGAAACCACCGCGGCGTCGTGAGACTTGGACACTCGTTCCGCGTTGCCTTCGTCACCTACGGCGATCCCGCGCCGCTTGGAGATGTACACCGCGCCCACGATCACGAGGATCGAGAGCACCGCGATCAGGATGCGCATACCGAGGTTCTTGTCGTCGCCGTAGGAGAACTTCACGACCGCGGGTGCGATCAGCAGCGCCACCAGGTTCATGACCTTGAGGAGCGGGTTGATCGCGGGGCCCGCGGTGTCCTTGAAGGGGTCGCCGACGGTGTCGCCGATCACCGTGGCGGCATGGGCCTCGCTGCCCTTGCCGCCGTGGTGGCCGTCCTCGACGAGTTTCTTCGCGTTGTCCCACGCACCTCCGGAGTTGGCGAGGAAGACCGCCATCAGCGTGCCGGTGCCGATCGCGCCCGCCAGATACGAACCGAGCGCGCCGACGCCGAGCGTGAAGCCGATGGCGATGGGCGCCAGAACGGCGAGCAGACCCGGAGTGGCCAACTCCCGCAGGGCGTCCTTGGTGCAGATGTCGACGACCCGCCCGTACTCCGGCTTCTCCGTGTAGTCCATGATCCCGGGGTGCTCGCGGAACTGCCGCCGCACCTCGTAGACCACGGCCCCCGCGGACCGCGAGACAGCGTTGATCGCCAACCCCGAGAACAGGAAGACGACCGCCGCGCCCGCGATCAGGCCCACCAGGTTGTTGGGCTGCGAGATGTCCATCATCAGGTTCAGCGGCGCGCCGGGCCCGGAGACCTTCTCGCCCACGCCGTTCGCGGCCGTGAGGATCGCGTCCCGGTACGAGCCGAAGAGCGCCGAGGCCGCGAGGACGGCCGTGGCGATGGCGATGCCCTTGGTGATGGCCTTGGTGGTGTTGCCCACGGCGTCCAGGTCGGTGAGCACCTGGGCACCCGCGCCCGCGACGTCGCCGGACATCTCGGCGATGCCCTGCGCGTTGTCGGAGACCGGACCGAAGGTGTCCATGGCGACGATGACGCCGACCGTGGTGAGCAGACCGGTTCCGGCGAGCGCCACCGCGAACAGCGCCAGGATGATCGACGTACCGCCGAGCAGGAAGGCCCCGTAGACGCCGAGGCCGATCAGCAGGGCGGTGTAGACGGCCGATTCCAGACCGATGGAGATACCGGCCAGGACGACGGTGGCCGCGCCGGTCAGCGAGCTCTTGCCGATGTCCCGTACGGGACGACGGGTGGTCTCTGTGAAGTAGCCGGTCAGCTGCTGGATGAGGGCGGCGAGCACGATGCCGATGGCCACCGCGACGACCGCGAGGATCCGCGGGTCGCCGTCCTTGGCCTTGATCGCCGCGTCTGTGACGCCGTCGAGGTCGGCGTACTTCCCCGGCAGGTAGACGAAGACGGCCACCGCCACCAGCACCAACGAGATCACCGCGGAGATGAAGAAGCCGCGGTTGATCGCGGACATGCCGCTGCGGTCGGAGCGACGGGGTGCCACCGCGAAGATGCCGACCATCGCGGTGAGGACGCCGATCGCGGGCACGATCAGCGGGAAGGCGAGCCCGGCGTCGCCGAACGCCGCCTTGCCGAGGATCAGCGCGGCGACGAGCGTGACGGCGTACGACTCGAAGAGGTCCGCGGCCATGCCGGCGCAGTCGCCGACGTTGTCGCCCACGTTGTCGGCGATGGTCGCGGCATTACGCGGATCGTCCTCCGGAATGCCCTGCTCGACCTTGCCGACCAGGTCGGCGCCGACGTCGGCGGCCTTGGTGAAGATGCCGCCGCCGACACGCATGAACATGGCGATCAGCGCCGCGCCGAGACCGAAGCCCTCCAGGACCTTCGGCGCGTCGGCCGCGTACACCAGCACCACACAGGAGGCGCCCAGCAGACCGAGCCCCACCGTGAACATGCCGACGACGCCGCCGGTACGAAAAGCGATCTTCATGGCTTTGTGCGAGACGGCGGTGAGATCCTTTTCGGGTTCACCCTCGGCCGGAGTCGCTTCCCTTGCCGCGGCGGCCACGCGGACGTTGCTGCGTACGGCGAGCCACATACCGATATATCCGGTGGTCGCCGAGAACGCCGCGCCGATCAGGAAGAAGATCGATCGTCCGGCGCGCTGATTCCAGTCGTCCGCGGGCAGCAGCATGAGCAGGAAGAACACCACGACGGCGAATACACCGAGCGTGCGCATCTGCCGCCCCAGGTAGGCGTTCGCGCCTTCCTGGATGGCCGTCGCGATCTTCTTCATGCTGTCGGTGCCCTCGCCTGCCGCGAGCACTTGCCGTACCAGCACCCCGGCGACGGCCAGGGCCGCCAGGGCCACGGCACCGATGACCATCACGATCAAGCGATTGTCATTGGTCAGTACTGCGGATGCGAAGGTTGTGGGATGGTCAAACTGATGAGGGGTAGAAAGCCCCGCCATTCGTCCTCCTTGACGCCTGTGCTGAGCTCAAGATGTGGACGGATTGTAGGTACCGGAACCTGATCAAAACAGTGCCCGGTAAGCGGAATTCGCCTTCACATGCCGATCAGCAAATGATCGACGGGCATCCATGGAACCCAAAAGAAGTAATGCCCTAAAAGCGTTGACGCTTGATCCAATAATCGCGTGATTGATCGTGAATGAATTCACGAAAAGGCCGGACCGGACCCCGGCCGGAAGCAGGCATACAAAAAGGGCCCTGCTCAGCAGGGCCCTTCGAGTGTGTTGCGGGGGTGCGATCAGGGAACGAGCGCGGCCGGCGGCGTGGTCGGCCAGCTCATCTTGATCAGTCCACCGTGCTCACCGGCGGTGACTTCGACATCGTCGACGAGGCCACTGATGACCGCGAGGCCCATCTCGTCCTCCTCGGCATCCATGTCCGGATCACCCGAGCCACCGGGTGCCGTCTCACCGGGCGCCGAACGCGGCGCCTCGTCGCCGACCTCGATGGAGAACTGCTTCTCCTCCTCGATCAGCTTCACCTGCACCGGCGCCGAGATGCCGTTGCTCTGGTGCAGTCCGACGGCACGAGTACAGGCCTCGCCGACGGCGAGTCTGACCTCGTCGAGGACGGCCTCGTCCACTCCGGCCCTGCGCGCCACCGCTGCCGCCACCAGTCGGGCGGTCCTGACGTGCTCGGGCAGCGCGCTGAAGCGGAGTTCAACGGTGGCCATGCATCCCCCTCAACTACGGGCGTGCTGTCAGGGGGCCGGGCCGCCGAGGCCCGGTCCTCCGTCCATTGCTTCTACCGTCTCGGACGCCACATCACTCGTGAGGCCCGGGTACGGGGTCAGTCGGTGGCCGCTACCGCTTCCTCGACCGAGGTGTGGATGGGGAACACCTTGGTGAGACCGGTGATGCGGAAGATCTTCAGAATGCGCTCCTGGTTGCAGACCAGTCGCAGCGAGCCCTCATGGGCACGGACACGCTTCAGGCCGCCCACCAGCACGCCGAGCCCGGTGGAGTCGAGGAAGTCCACGCCCTCCATGTCGACGACAAGGTGAAAATTGCCGTCGTTCACCAGCTCGACCAGCTGCTCGCGCAGCTTGGGCGCGGTATATACATCGATTTCGCCACCGACCTCGACGACCGTACGATCGCCGACGGTACGGGTCGACAGGGACAGGTCCACGGATCCTCCAGCACCTTGCTATCGAGCGGTCATCCCAAGGGACACCTCGGCAGAGCCCCCGGGACGGTTCGCCAGCCGCGATGGCATTCAATCACTTACCGGCAGGCGTGCACGACGCCTTGGCCCCATTGTCCGTCACGCCAGTGACACACTCGGTGCCGATGGCCAAGAATCACCGATCCGATCGACCCTCGACGGACACCGCTTCCCGCCCCGATCCGGGCACGGTCCTTGACCGGCTCGCCTCGGGGCCGAGCCGGGCTTCGCGCATCACTCATACGGAGCACTTGCCCCCGCGGGCGGGTCGCCATGCAGTGTGGCCCGACCGGATCCGTCCGGAGGTCATCGCCGCGGTGCAGGCCGCGGGCATCGAGCACCCCTGGGCCCACCAGGCGCTGGCCGCCGAGCACGCCCTGGACGGCGACTCCGTGATCGTCGCCACCGGCACCGCCTCGGGAAAGTCCCTGGCGTACCTCACACCGGTCCTGACGGCCCTTCTGGACGGCTCCGAGGCTCCGAACGGCCGGGGGGCCACCGCGCTCTATCTGGCCCCCACAAAGGCCCTTGCAGCCGATCAGCGCCGGTCGGTGAAGGAACTTTCACAACCTTTGGGCAAGGCGGTTCGCCCAGCCGTGTACGACGGCGATACTCCGTTCGAGGAACGCGAGTGGGTACGGCAGTACGCCAACTACGTCCTGACCAACCCCGACATGCTGCACCGCGGGATATTGCCCTCCCACCCCCGCTGGTCCTCCTTCCTCCGCGCCCTGAAGTACGTCGTCATCGACGAGGTCCACACCTACCGCGGTGTCTTCGGCTCCCATGTGGCCCAGGTGCTGCGCAGGCTGCGCCGTCTGTGCGCCCGCTACGGCTCCTCCCCGGTCTTCCTGCTGGCCTCCGCGACCGCCGCGGAGCCCTCGGTCGCCGCCCGCCGGCTGACCGGCCTCCCGGTCGTCGAGATCGCCGACGACGCCTCCCCTCGCGGCGAACTCGTGTTCGCCCTCTGGGAGCCCCCGCTCACCGAGCTGCACGGCGAGAAAGGAGCACCCGTTCGGCGTACCGCCACCGCCGAGACGGCCGACCTCCTCACCGACCTGACCCTCCAGGGCGTGCGCTCCGTCGCCTTCGTACGGTCCCGCCGCGGCGCCGAGCTGATCGCGGTGATCGCCCAGGAGCGTCTCGCCGAGATCGACCGCTCACTGGCCCGGCGCGTGGCCGCCTACCGCGGCGGCTACCTCCCCGAGGAACGCCGCGCCCTGGAGCGCGCCCTGCACTCCGGCGAACTCCTCGGCCTCGCCGCCACCACCGCCCTCGAACTCGGCGTCGACGTCTCCGGCCTGGACGCCGTCGTCATCGCGGGCTACCCGGGCACCCGGGCCTCCCTGTGGCAGCAGGCGGGCCGCGCCGGCCGATCGGGGCAGGGCGCACTCGCCGTCCTCGTCGCCCGCGACGACCCGCTGGACACGTTCCTCGTGCACCACCCCGAGGCCCTGTTCGACCAACCGGTGGAATCCACCGTCCTCGACCCCGACAACCCGTACGTCCTCGCCCCGCACCTGTGCGCCGCCGCCTCCGAGATCCCCCTCACCGAAGAGGATCTGGAGCTCTTCGGCCCGGCCGCCGCGGATCTAATGCCGCAGCTGGAGGCCGCGAAGCTGCTGCGCCGCCGGACGACGGCGTGGCACTGGACCCGTCGGGAGCGGGCCGCCGACCTGACCGACATCCGCGGCGAGGGCGGCAGTCCGGTACAGATCGTCGAGGCCGGGACCGGGCGGCTGCTCGGCACGGTCGACGCGGGCTCCGCGCACACCACGGTCCACGAGGGCGCGGTCCACCTCCACCAGGGCCGTACGTACCTGGTGAAGCACCTGGACCTGGAGGACTCCGTCGCCCTGGTCGAGGAGGCCAACCCGCCGTATTCGACGGTCGCCCGCGACACGACGTCCATCTCCGTCCTGGAGACGGACACCGAAGTCCCCTGGGGCGAGGGCCGGTTGTGCTACGGCTCCGTCGAAGTCACCAACCAGGTCGTCTCCTTCCTGCGTCGTCGTGTCATCACCGGTGAAGTGCTGGGCGAGTCGAAACTCGACCTCCCTCCTCGTACGCTCCGCACGCGCGCCGTGTGGTGGACGGTCACCGAGGACCAGCTGGACGCGGCCCGGATCAGCCCGGAGATCCTCGGCGGCGCCCTGCACGCCGCCGAGCACGCGTCGATCGGCATGCTCCCGCTGTTCGCCACCTGCGACCGCTGGGACATCGGCGGCGTGTCCATCCCGCTGCACCCGGACACGCTCCTGCCCACGGTCTTCGTCTACGACGGCCACCCGGGCGGCGCGGGCTTCGCGGAGCGCGCCTTCCACACCGCCCGGGCCTGGCTCACCGCCACCCGGCAGGCCATCGCGTCCTGCGAGTGCGAGGCCGGCTGCCCGTCCTGCATCCAGTCCCCCAAGTGCGGCAACGGGAACGAGCCGCTGCACAAACGGGGCGCTGTGCGGCTGCTCACTCAGCTGCTGCGGGGGGCGCCGGAGGGCTAGGCCCCGGCTCCTGCGGTCTCGCGGGACCGGCTCTGGACCTGACCTCCACGTCGAAGGGTCCGGCGCCCGACGCAGCCGTGACGTCCGAGATCTCGCCCTCCACGGCGCACCGCACCAGCCGGGCCCGCTGGGCACGCGCCACCCGGTCCGCCTGGGCGCAGGCCGCGTTGCCGCCGTCCGACCAGTGGTCCGCCGCGGCGAGCGCGGCCAGGTCGGCCGCCCCCGCCGCGCGGTGCCGGACCACGACCGCCTGTCCCATGGCCAGGACGGCCCCGAACACGACACACAGGACGGCGATCGCCCCGACGGTCCACACGGTGGCCGATCCTCTGTCCGAGCAACGGGGCCGGTAGGTGTGCCATCTGTTCCAAGCGGCCGTCCGCGCGACGTGACCGCGGCTCCAGACCCTCATCCCCTCACCACCCCCACCGTCTCCTCCGCCAGCGCCACGGCCTCGTCGCTCAGCTCCAGCGACAGTCCGTCCGGTCCCGGCGCGCTCGCCTTGACCGTGACCCGGACGAGGTCGCCCTCCCGGGTCACCGTGACCCTGGCGCCGCGCGGTGCCGCGCGGCGTGTCGTCGCCGCCACCGTGTCCGGCGGGTCCTGGCGGGCCGCCGCACGGGCACCCGCCCTGGCCGCGTCCACGCACTGGATCTGCGCCGACGCGGCGAGCAGGGCCCAGACCAGCGCCATTCCGACGAGCACCAAAGAGGGCAGCACCACGGCGGCCTCGGCGGTCACGAATCCCCGGTCCCGGTCCCGGTCCCGGCTCCGGCTCCGGCTCCGGCTCCGGGCCCGGCCCCTTCCCGCCGTCCCGCGTTCACATCGGGGCATTGAGCGCCCGCCCCACGATGTCCTGCAACTCCGCGCCGACCTGGCCACTCGTCACCACCTTGTAGAGCACCGCCGCGAAAGCCACCGCCGCGAGGACACCCACCGCGTACTCGGAGGTGACCATTCCCGCGTCCCTGCGCACCGCCAGACCCAGCAGCCACGCCCGCATCCGTACGCCCACCGTCTTGCACATCTCAACCCCCGTAAGGTTCGAATCTGTTGATCGTCCGTCGTTCAGCTGATCGTCCGTTGCTCAGCCCAAGCCGTAGCCCGTCATCCGCCACCCCCTCCCAGCACCCCGTCCGCCAGCCCGATCACCACGGGCAGGACGCCCATCGCGAGGAACGCGGGAAGAAAGCACAGCCCCACGGGCGCGGTGACCATGACGGCTGCCCGACGCGCCCGCGCCGTCGCGGTGCGGCCCCGCTCGGCGCGGGCCTCCATGGCGAGCCGCCCGACCGGCACGGCAGCCGGTACGCCCGACTCGCCCGCCCGTTCCAGCAGCCGCGCCAGCGCCCCCGTGCCCGGGAGCGACGCCAACCTCCGCCATGCCTCGGCCGGTTCGCCCCCGAGCCGTACCTCCGCGGCGCCCCGCGCGAGCCGCTCCCCCACCGGTCCGCCCAGGGCCTCGCCAACCGCCTGCGCTGCGACCACGGGGTCCGCCCCCGCCGCGATACAGGCCGCGACCAGGTCGGCCGCCAGGGGGAGTTGCCGGGCAGCCAGTGCCGCGTCGTACTCCTCCACCGGCCCCGGTCTGCGACGCTGCCGCCACCGCCAGGCCCCGAACCCGGCCAGCAGCCCCACCACAACCCCGGCAAGACCGCCGACCAGCACCCAGCCGGCGCACACCGCGCCCGCCACCGGCAGCCACCGCCGGACGACGTCCCGGACCGCGAAGTGCCGCTTCTCGGGTGTCCTCTCCAAGGCCAGCAGGTCGGTCAGCCTTCTGCGCGCCCGTCGCTCACGCCGCGCCGCACCCAGCGCCCGGGGCAGCCACCCCAGCGCGAGCGCCCCGCACACAAGCGCCCCCAGCCTGTGGACAACTTCTGTGTTCATGCCGCCTCCGCTCCCTTCACGATGCGCAGCGCCCACCACAGCCCCACGCCCTCCAGCACTCCTCCGACCACCAGACAGCCCAGGCCCGGCCCGCTGTGCAGCAGCACGTGCAGCGGATCGGCGCCCAGCGCGGTGCCGAGCAGAAGGCCCATAACGGGCAGCCCCGCGAGCATCACCGCCGTGGATCGCGATCCCGCCAATTGGGCTCGCAGGTCGGCCCGTTGGTCCCGCTCCGCGCACAGGGCCCCTTCCAGGCGGTCGAGTCCCGCCGCCAGGCCCGCGCCCCGGTCCACCGCCACCCGCCAACACGCGGCGAGCCCCACCAGCCCGTCGGCCCCCGGCTGCCGTGCCGCGTCGGTGAGCGCGCCCGGCACATCACCGCCGAACCGTGCCGCCGCCAGCACCACCGCCTGGGCCTCGCCGAGCCCGCCCGAGTCACGCGCGGCTCTCCGCAGGGCCTCGCCCGGCTGATGCCCGGCCCGCACCTCGCCGGCCAGCGCCCCGCACAGGGCGATCACCGCCTCACCCCGCTGCTCCCCCGCGCGCCGCGCCTCCCCGGCCCGCCGTACTCGGCGGAGCAGCGGCATCCCGGCCGCCCCGAGGAACAGCGGCACCACGGACGCGCCGAGTACCGCGATCACCAACCCGGCGACCAGCGACCACCCTTCGGGACGCAGCCGCCCGCGCAGCCGCCGCCACTCGGCCCGTGCCCGCTCCCACGCCGGCGGTCCGGTGGCCACCACCCCGCCAGCAGCGCACAGCAGCCGCGCCCTGCGCGCCCCCGCGTCCCACCCGCCCATCAACCAGGCCGCCGCCCCGGCACACGCCATGGCAGCCCCCACCGAGATGTCACCGACCCCCGTCAACACAGCCCACTCCCCTCGGTCCCGTCCCGGAGCAGCCCCCGCAGCCGCTCCCACCCCCGCTCGTACGCGAACGCCTCCGCGCCCCACCGCAGCGCGGGCACCGTCACCACCAGCCCCGTCGCATCGCGCTCCAGGACATGCACCTCGGCGATCCGCCGCCGCCCGGCCCGGTCCCGTACGAGATGCAGGACCACGGACAGCGCCGCCGCCAACTGACTGTGCAGCGCCGCCCTGTCGAGCCCTGCCGCCGTGCCCAGGGCCTCCAGACGGGCCGGTACCTGCGCCGCAGCATTCGCATGCACCGTTCCGCAGCCGCCCTCGTGGCCGGTGTTGAGCGCCGCCAGGAGCGACACGACCTCCGGTCCGCGCACCTCGCCGACCACCAGTCGGTCCGGTCGCATGCGCAGGGCCTGACGGACCAGGTCCTGCAGCGCCACGAGTCCGACGCCCTCCTGATTGGCGGGCCGCCCCTCCAGGCGCACCACATGGGGATGGTCGGGCCGCAGCTCCGCCGAGTCCTCGGCCAGCACGATCCGCTCCCCGGCGCCGACCAGCCCAAGCAGCGCGCTCAGCAGGGTCGTCTTGCCGCTTCCGGTGCCGCCGCTGATCAGGAACGACAGCCGGGCGTCCAGCAGGGCTCTGAGCACTCGGTCCCCGCCCGGCGGGACTGTCCCCGCCGCCACCAGCTCGTCGAGGGTGAACGCGCGCGGCCTTACGACCCGCAGCGACAGGCAGGTGGAGCCGACGGCCACCGGGGGCAGTACCGCGTGCAGGCGGGTGCCGTCCGGAAGCCGGGCGTCGACCCAGGGGCGGGCGTCGTCGAGCCTTCGCCCGGCCACGGCCGCGAGGCGCTGCGCGAGGCGTCGTACGGCCGCCGCGTCCGGAAAGGAGACGCCCGTCAGTTCCAGGCCACCGCCCCGGTCCACCCACACCCGGTCCGGCGCGGACACCAGGACGTCGGTCACCGACGGGTCGGCGAGCAGCGGCTCCAGCGGCCCACTGCCGACCAGCTCGGAGCGCAACCGCTCGGCGGCGCCGAGGACTTCGGCGTCTCCGAGCACTCGCCCCTGCTCGCGCAGGGCCTGTGCCACGCGCGCGGGAGTCGGCTCCGACCCGCTCTCGGCGAGCCACTGCCGTACGCCGTCCAGCAGTCCCGTGCCGGTCCCCGCGCCCGTGCCCGCCTCCCAGCTCATACGCCCCCGCCTTCCACCGGAACCCGCGCCCAGAAGGCCGTGCAGAACCGGGCGAGCGGCCCCCGCGACGCTCCCCCGGGCGGCACGCCGGTGTCTGGCAGCGTGGATTCCGCGGGCACCTCTCCGACCAGCGGCAGTCCGAGCAGGCGGGCCACTTCGCGGTCGTCGAGACCCGGCGCATAGGGGCCGCGGACTGCGACGCGCAGGTCGCGCAGGACCATGCCGACCACGGACGCCACCCGTTTGGCCGCCGCGACGGCGCGCAAATCGGCGGGGACCACCAGCAGCCCGAGGTCGAGCTGGGCGAGGGCTTCCGCGACGCCATCGTCGACGCGGCGGGGCAGGTCGACGACCACGGTGCCGCCGCGCCGTCTGGCGGCGGCCAGGACCGCGCGGACGGCCTGCGCCGGGATGGTGACGCAGTCGCCGCGGTCCCAGCTGAGGACGCGCAGCGCGTGCAGTGCGGGAAGGGACTCCTCCAGGGCGCCGCCGCCGACCCTGCCGCGGGAGGCGGCGAACGCCGGCCAGCGCAGGCCTTCGGCGGCCTCTCCGCCCAGGAGTACGTCGAGTCCGCCACCCAGAGGATCCGCGTCCACGAGCAGGGTGCGACGTCCCTCGCGCGCAGAGGTGACGGCGAGCGCGCAGGCCAGCGTGGAGGCTCCGGCCCCGCCGCGGCCGCCGATCACTCCGACGGTGAGCGCGGGGCGGCCGACTCCCTCGGCCACATCGGCGATGCGGTCGACGAGCCACTGCTCGCCGTCCGGAAGCATCAGGACGTGGTCGGCTCCGATCTCGACAGCCCGTTTCCAGACGCCGGAGTCGTCCTGGTCCCGGCCGATCAGCACCACTCCGGGTCGGCGCGCCGCTCCGCGCACGCGCCGCGCCGCGTCGTCGCCTACCAGGACGAGCGGTGCCGCCTCCCAGCTGCCGCGGCCCTCGGGCACCCCGTGGTGGACCTCCGGCCTCGCGCCCGCCGCGGCGCACAGGCGCAGCAGGTCGTCGAGGAGTTCGGCGTCCTCCGTGACGATCAATGGTCCGCCCTGCCGCCCGTCGGCGGCGGGCGGCAGGTCGTGTGTGATGGCTCCCGCCACGATCTCCAGCCCCCTTCGCTGCTCCTTGCGCGGAGCTCGCAAGGTCCTCTGCGGACCCGCGATTCCCTCTCGTGTGAAGAACCGGCAAGCGGCCTCCATATGAACGGCCGATACGAACCGGCCAAACGCGTCCGACAAACGGAACCGGCCATGAACTTGCCGCGAGGAACTTGCCGCGAGCGGGACGCGCTGGAATCACGGTGCAGCGATCCAGAAAATCGTGTGGATCTTGGTCGATAACTGTGGACAACTCAGTGGTTGTGAATATCGCCTTCACCCATACCGGTGAGCCGCCTGCGACTTCCACAGAGCAGCCTCACGGATACGCAGAGTGACGAAACATGGGCGTGCAGAGGGGGCGGCCACAGCGGTGACTAGGGGGTCCTGGGGTCGCGCGAGAGAGGGGAAAAACCCATCCGGACATGCGACGACCCCCGCCGGGGGGGAGAGCGGGGGTCGTCCCCACGGCCGACTCGGGGGGGGAGGAGTCGGACCGGGTTAGCACGGTCGCGAACGATCCGTGACTTCCATGGTGTACCCGAGAGCCCTCTCAGGCAAACCCACGCGCCCCACACTAGCCCGAATGGTGGGCGCATATGCTCGGGCCCGTGGAAAACCACTCCTTGCCTCGCACGGCAGCCTTCTTTGACCTGGACAAGACGGTCATTGCGAAGTCGAGCACGCTCACGTTCAGCAAGTCGTTCTACCAAGGCGGGCTGATCAACCGAAGGGCCGTGTTGCGCACCGCATATGCCCAGTTCGTGTTCATGGCGGGCGGCGCGGACCACGATCAGATGGAGCGGATGCGCGCATACCTGTCCGCGCTGTGCCGCGGCTGGAACGTCCAGCAGGTCAAGGAGATCGTCGCCGAGACGCTGCACGACCTGATCGACCCGATCATTTACGACGAGGCCGCCTCTCTCATCGAGGAGCACCACACCGCCGGGCGCGATGTCGTGATCGTCTCCACGTCCGGGGCAGAAGTGGTCGAGCCGATCGGAGAGCTGCTCGGCGCAGACCGGGTGGTGGCCACACGCATGGTCGTCGGCGAGGACGGCTGCTTCACCGGAGAAGTGGAGTACTACGCGTACGGGCCGACGAAAGCCGAGGCGGTCAAGGAGCTGGCCGCGTCCGAGGGGTACGACCTCGCGCGCTGCTACGCCTACAGCGACTCCGCGACCGATGTTCCGATGCTGGAGGCCGTCGGCCATCCCCATGCGGTGAATCCGGACCGTGCGCTGCGACGCGAGGCGCTTGCCCGCTCGTGGCCGATTCTGGACTTCCACCGGCCGGTCCGGCTCAAGCAGCGGCTGCCCGCACTGTCGGTGCCGCCGCGTCCGGCGCTCGTCGCGGCGGCCGCGATAGGAGCGGCGGCGGCCACGGCGGGACTCGTCTGGTACGCGAGCAAGCGGCGCACGACGGTGGTGTGAGCGCGACACGCGTGTGCGTGCGGCACATTTACGTCCGATTCGCCGCCATTTGAACCTAAAAGTAAAGAAGTGCAGTCAGGGGTTCCGCTTCCTCTGGACCAGGAGTAGAAAGGGGTTAACGGCCCGCGAGACCAAGGACATCCGAAAGGATCACCTTCAAACGCAACCGAAGGCCCCACGGACCGCGCATGGACATCGAGCACCCACGCGACGTCGACCCGTCGATTACGGGCCAGCCGCACCAGGTGACGGGCAGGAGTTCCCGACCTGATGGGCAACATATCGAGGACGCTTGGTAACCCGGTGAGCATGCCAGCGGCGGTACGAGAACTCGTACCGCCGCAACCCTGTCCGGAGACTTACGCCGCGCCGCGCTGAAGCGCCTCGCAGACAGCTGTCGACTCCCTGGCTCCCAGTTCAATCGCCCTGCCGCAGTGGGCGATCCAGGTCGCCATGCCCTGCGGGGTGCCGGAGACATAGCCTTCCAGGGCCGCCAGATAGGCCGCGCGGCCCAGCTCGGCGTGACCGACCTCCGCCGGGCAGACGGATTTGGGGTCGAGGCCGCTGCCGACCAGAACGATGCGCTCGGCCGCGCGTGCGACCAGGCCGTTGTGGGTCCCGAAGGGGCGCAGGGCGAGCAGCTCGCCGTGTACGACGGCAGCCGTCACCAGCGCCGGGGCCGAACCACCCGCGATGATCAGCTGCGAGAGCCCTTCGAGTCGGCCGGCCACCTCGGTCGCGTCGGGCAGGGGCAGCTCGACGAGCGGCTCGTCGACCGGTTCGCCGTCCTGACGGGGCCTGCCGACGGTGTCCCCCTGGTCCGCAGCCGCGACGAGGTGCAGCCGGGCCAGCACCCGGAGGGGCGACTGCCGCCAGATGGACAGCAGTTGGCCCGCCTCGGCGGTCAGCCGAAGAGCCGCGCCGACCGTCTGGGCCTCGTCGTCACCGCTGAAGTCGGTGCGTCGACGCACCTCTTCGAGGGCCCAGTCGGCGCCGGACAGCGCCGCGGAACCACGGGCTCCCCGCAGTGCGGCCTCGGAAGTGATCTCGTTGCTGCGGCGCCGCATGATCCGGTGTCCGTAGACCCGGTCCACTGCCTTGCGGACGGACTCGACGGATTCGGCCACGCCGGGCAGCGAGCCCAGGGCCGCGAGCGGATCGGCGGTCGCGCCTGTCGTACTCATGAGTACGACCCTACGCACCCCGGCGGCCCGCCCCACGAAGGAGTGGTCTTCTTCACGTCACCAGGGCACTGTGCGCAGTCACCCCACTACCCTTGGTGAACATGAAAATTGCTTTCGTAGGGAAGGGCGGCAGCGGCAAGACGACCCTGTCCTCCCTCTTCATCCGCCACCTCGCGGCCTCGGGATCGCCGGTCGTCGCGGTGGACGCCGACATCAACCAGCACCTGGGGGCCGCCCTCGGCCTCGACGAGGCGGTGGCCGCCGGGCTGCCCGCCATGGGCCCGCGGCTGCAGCTGATCAAGGACTACCTGCGCGGGTCCAATCCGCGGATCACGTCCGCAGAGACGATGATCAAGACGACCCCGCCCGGTGAGGGGTCCCGACTGCTGCGGGTGCGCGAGAACAATCCGGTGTACGACGCCTGTGCGCGTCCGGTGGAACTCGACGGCGGCGCCGTCCGTTTGATGGTCACCGGCCCGTTCAGCGAGGCCGATTTGGGAGTGGCCTGCTACCACTCCAAGACCGGTGCAGTGGAGCTCTGCCTGAACCATCTCGTCGACGGCCAGAGCGAGTACGTCGTCGTCGACATGACGGCGGGCTCCGACTCCTTCGCGTCCGGCATGTTCACCCGCTTCGACATCACGTTCCTCGTCGCCGAGCCGACCCGGAAGGGAGTCTCCGTCTATCGGCAGTACAAGGAGTACGCCCGCGACTTCGGAGTCATCCTGAAGGTCGTCGGCAACAAGGTGCAGGGCCAGGACGACATCGACTTCCTCCGCGCCGAAGTGGGTGACGACCTCCTGGTCACAGTCGGGCACTCGGACTGGGTGCGCGCCATGGAGAAGGGCCGCCCACCCCGGTTCGAGCTCCTGGAGGACGCCAACCGCCGCTCCCTGCGCACCTTGCAGACCGCCGCAGACGCCACGTACGAGCTGCGGGACTGGGAGCGCTACACGCGCCAGATGGTGCACTTCCACCTGAAGAACGCGGGCAGCTGGGGCAACGAGAGGACCGGGGCCGACCTGGCGGCGCAGGTCGACCCCGGTTTCGTACTAGGAGAGGGACTGGTGGCTACGGCTTGAGGGCCGGCGCCCCGGGAATGCCCTTCGGGGCCGGGGCGGGGCGGCCCGACAGGAAGGACGCCCAGCCCTGCTTCGGGGCCTCTCCGACGGTGAGGCCGCGCAGCCTGTCCAGCGTGGTCGGGTCCTGGGCGTCGAGCCAGTCGGCGAGTTGCCGGAAGGAGACGCAGCGGACGTCGGGCTTGTTGCAGACGTTCTCCACGACCTGGTCGATGGCACGCATGTAGGTGCCGCCGTTCCAGGACTCGAAGTGGTTGCCGATGATCAGCGGCGCGCGGTTGCCGTCGTAGGCGCGGTCGAAGCCCTTGAGCAGGCCGTCACGCATCTGGTTGCCCCAGTACTCCCGCTTGTCGGGGTCGCCCTGGGTCTGCGTGCCCGACTGGTTGACCATGAAGTTGTAGTCCATGGTGAGCTGCTCGAAGGTGTGCCCGGGGAAGGGGACCAGCTGCATCGACAGATCCCACAGGCCGTTCTTCTTCTTGGGCCAGAGCTGGTTGTTGACGCCGCTGGTGTCATAGCGGAAGCCCAGCTGCCGTGCCGCCTTCATGAAGTTCTTCTGGCCCTCCAGGCAGGGCGTGCGGGCGCCGATGAGCTCCTTGTCGTAGTCGAAGGGCAGCGGAGCCGCGTTCTTCATGCCCACGTTGGTCTTCCAGGACTTCACGAACGCCTTCGCCTGGGCGATCTCGCTCTTCCACTCCGCGACCGACCACTCGCCGACACCGCCTCCCGCACCACAGAAGTGGCCGTTGAAGTGCGTGCCGATCTCGTTACCCTCCAGCCACGCACCACGTAGCTGCTCGACGGTGTCCTTGATGCCCTTCTCGTCGTTGAAGCCGATCTCCGAGCTGCCCGGCGAGTGCTCCGGCGGCTTGTACAGCTCGCGCTTGTCCTCCGGCAGCAGGTACACGCCGCTCAGGAAGTACGTCATCGTCGCCCCGTTGTCCTTGGCGACCTTGCGGAAGTGCGAGAAGAGCTTCTGGCTGTCCTCGCCGGCGCCGTCCCACGAGAAGACCACGAACTGCGGGGGCTTCTGACCGGGCTTCAGCCGCTCGGGCTTGGGCAGATTCGGCTGCGCTCCGGTGTACGCGGTGGAGCCGTCGCCGATCAGGCGGACCACGCTCTGGGGCGCCGGGGCCCCCGCGGCCTCGTTCGCGCCGTGCGCGCCTTCCTTGGAACCGGTGGTGCCGGTGGCGCAACCGGCGAGCGCCGTGGCGCAGGCCGCGGCGACTGCTACGCCCGCGGCGATCCTCTGGGTGGCGGCCATTTCCGCCCACCTTCTTCCTTCTGTCAGAGCAACGCCGCTTTGGGCGTTCTATGGTGTTGTGCGGCTAAATGCCGACAGCGCCGTCAAGGTCGCACGGGGGCGAGACCGAATAAATACGACAAGCCGATAAAAAGATCGGTTCACCCACGAGGGTGAATTAATGCCCCATTTGCCACTAAAGTCCGCATGAGAGCTTTACTCTGGATTACGATCTATTTACCGAGCGTTGAAAGTCCCGCCACTGCACGCCGTGACCCACGGCCGCGATCTGCCCCCGTCCTCCCTGGACGGGGATCACCTGTTCCGCGACCGCGCTGCCCCGGAGGAGACGGGAATGTCTGCCTGCGTCCCCACCCGCGCCGCCGACTCGACTCGGCCCAGGCGCATCCACCAACCCCACAGCCCCCCGCCGACCCCGCCCCGCCGATTCCGTATCGCGGGCGCCGATCTGTCGGCCTCGATCGCGGTCTTCCTGATCGCCCTGCCTCTGTCCCTCGGCATCGCCCTCGCCACCGGCGCGCCGCTCCAGTCGGGGCTCGTCGCCGCCGCCGTGGGCGGACTCGTCGCCGCACGGCTCGGCGGCTCACCGCTCCAGGTGAGCGGGCCCGCCGCCGGGCTCACGGTCGTCACCGCCGAGCTCATCCACCGCTACGGATGGCGTACGACCTGCGCCATCACCGTCCTCGCCGGAGTCGCCCAGCTGGGCCTGGGATGCCTGCGCGTGGCCCGCACGGCGCTCGCCGTCAGCCCCGCGATCGTGCACGGCATGCTGGCCGGCATCGGTGTGACCATCGCCGTCGCCCAGCTGCACATCGTGCTGGGCGGCACCCCGCAGAGCGCCGTGCTCGACAACCTGCACGCGCTACCCGCCCAGTTGGCGCGCGTTCACCCCGCGGCGGTCTCGATGAGCGCGCTGACACTGACGCTCCTCTTCGCCTGGCCACGAATTCCCGGACGGGTCGGGCACGTCCTGCGCACCGTGCCGGCCGCGCTGGTCGCCGTCGCGGGGGCTACCCTGACCGCCTCACTCACCGGGCTGGTCCTGCCCAAGGTCGACCTGCCGTCCTGGAGCAGCCACGCGCTGGCCGGGCTGCCCGAGGGGCCGGTGCTCGGGATCGCCGCCGCCGTTCTCACCGTCACGCTGGTGTGCAGTGTGCAGTCGCTGCTCGGCGCCGTGGCCGTGGACAAGCTGGTGGCGGGGCGACCCGCGCAGCAAGCCCGGGTGGGCCGCTCCGACCTGAACCGGGAGTTGCTCGGTCAGGGCGCCGCCAATGTCGTCTCCGGCGCGCTCGGCGGGCTGCCCGTCGCCGGGGTCGCCGTGCGCAGTTCGGCGAATGTGCAAGCCGGTGCCGTGAGCCGGAACTCCACGATGCTGCATGGCGTTTTCGTAGCAGTTGCCGCGCTGCTGATGGTCCCGATCCTGGAGCTGATCCCCCTCGCATCGCTCGCCGCCCTGGTGATGGCCGTCGGCATCCAGATGGTGTCCCTGCACCACATCCGCACGGTCACCCGCCACCGCGAAGTGCTGGTGTACGTCGTCACCACGCTCGGCGTCGTGTGCCTCGGTGTTCTCGAGGGCGTGGCGCTGGGGGTCTCCGTGGCCGTCGCCGTCGCCCTGCACCGCCTCACCCGCACGCGCATCACGCATGACGAGAGAGGAGCAGTCCATCACGTACGAGTACGAGGGCAGCTGACGTTCCTCGCGGTGCCTCGGCTCAGCCGCGCCCTGCACCTGGTACCTCAAGGGGCGCATGTGGTCCTGGAGTTGGATGGATCGTTCATGGACCACGCGGCATACGAGTCCCTGCAGGACTGGCAGAACGCGCATGTCGCGCGAGGCGGCACGGTCGATTTGACCGGTCGGACCGGCACCCGGATCGCCGAGCCCGCGGGCTCCTCCCACTGCCACTGCCGCCCCTGGACGCCGTGGCGCAACCACCACTGCGAACCTTCCGCCGGCCCGCAGCCCGCATTCGCCGACGACCGGTCGGGTGGGGCGGGCCGGGCAGACGGGTCGGAGGGGCCGGACGGTGCCGCCGGGCGCGATGGCCGGAGCGGGCAGAGCGGTCAGAGCGGTCATCAACTGGCGCGCGGGATCAGCGCGTTCCAGCGCAACACCGCGCCCCTGGTGCGGGGTGAGCTGGCGCGGCTGGCACGGGAAGGGCAGCAACCGTCGCAGCTGTTCCTGACCTGTGCCGACTCGCGGCTTGTCACGTCGATGATCACCTCCAGTGGTCCGGGCGACCTGTTCGTCGTACGCAACGTGGGCAACCTCGTGCCGAGACCCGGGGAGGAGAGCGGGGACGATTCGGTGGCCGCGGCGATCGAGTACGCGGTGGACGTACTGCATGTGCGATCCATCACGGTGTGCGGGCACTCCGGGTGCGGGGCCATGCAGGCCCTGTTGAACGCGGAGCCCGGCGGGGCACAGACCCCACTCAAGCGGTGGCTGCGGCACGGGCTGCCGAGTCTGGAGCGGATGGCCGCCAAGAACCGCCCCTGGGCCCGGCTGGCCGGGCGGGCGCCGGCCGACGCGGTGGAGCAGCTGTGCCTGACCAACGTGGTGCAGCAGTTGGACCATCTGCGGGCGCACGAGTCAGTGGCGCGGGCCCTGCGGGAGGGTGCGCTCGAGCTGCACGGGATGTACTTCCACGTCGGGGAGGCGCAGGCGTATCTGCTGGTCGAACGCGACGACGGCGAGCTGTTCGATCATGTGGGGGCGACGGAGGATCTGCGGCACCCCGCCTGACCTCGCCGCCCGTGTGACCTCGGCGTGGGGGGGGGGCCCCGGGGGGGGGGGGGGCCCCCCCCCCGACGGATTGTTGGGGGGGGGGTTTTTGGGGTGGAGTATTAAAAAAATAAACAGCGCGCGCAAGGTT
>NZ_JBHVST010000018.1:62516-147818 GCF_042885015.1 Streptomyces sp. NPDC058086
GCGGGCTGTTTTTCTTTCTTTGGGGGGGCCTGTTTTTTTGGGCGCCCCCCCTCTTCCCGGCGCCGCGCGTGGCCCCGGGGGGGGGGGCGCGGCCCCGGTTGGTGGGGCGCGCACCACGCCGTACGTATGGATGCGGCGGGTATATAGGCGCAGGGCGCCCTTGCGGGGGCCGAGCGCGGGGGCCGGGTGTGAGGGCCGGCGTGGGGCCGGGTGTGAGGGCCACGACACGCCCGGGCGCCGCATGTGTCATGGCGTCCACGTGGGGGGCGGTCGCGGGATTGGTTGGCGGGTGAACCCGCGTGTCTGTCCGTACGTGGCTCGGAGTGCGTACCCCATGCGTGCCTGGTACGTGCTTCTGAAGGGACCTCAGCTCCTCGACAGGTCTAAACCAATTTGAGATCGGCCCTTGTCATCGAGGCCCCCGGTCTGATGAGCTGTGGCCTGGGACACAACGGACACCCTGGGAAAGGGAGATGTCGTGAGCAACGAAAGCCTGGCCAACCTGCTGAAGGAAGAGCGCAGGTTCGCGCCGCCCGCCGACCTGGCGGCGAACGCCAATGTCACCGCGGAGGCGTATGAGCAGGCCAAGGCTGACAGGCTCGGCTTCTGGGCCGAGCAGGCCCGCCGGCTGACCTGGGCCACCGAGCCGACCGAAACGCTGGACTGGTCGAACCCTCCGTTCGCGAAGTGGTTCGCCGACGGAAAGCTGAACGTCGCGTACAACTGCGTCGACCGGCATGTGGAGGCCGGGAACGGCGACCGGGTCGCCATCCACTTCGAGGGCGAGCCGGGTGACAGCCGGGCGATCACCTACGCCGAGCTGAAGGACGAGGTGAGCAAGGCCGCCAACGCACTGATCGAGCTGGGCGTCGGGAAGGGCGACCGGGTCGCCGTCTATCTGCCGATGATCCCCGAGGCCGTCGTCGCGATGCTGGCGTGTGCACGGATCGGCGCGGCGCATTCTGTCGTCTTCGGCGGATTCTCCGCGGACGCGATCGCCACGCGCATCCAGGACGCGGACGCCAAGCTGGTCATCACCTCCGACGGAGGTTACCGACGTGGCAAGCCGTCCGCGCTCAAGCCGGCCGTCGACGACGCGGTGAACCGGGTCGACGGGGTCGACAAGGTGCTGGTGGTGCGGCGCACCGGGCAGGAGGTCGACTGGACCGAGGGCCGCGATGTGTGGTGGCACGAGATCGTCGAGCGGCAGTCGGCCGAGCACACGCCGGAGGCGTTCGACGCCGAGCAGCCGCTGTTCATCCTCTACACCTCCGGGACCACGGGGAAGCCGAAGGGCATCCTGCACACCTCGGGCGGGTACCTCACGCAGGCCTCCTACACCCATCACGCCGTCTTCGACCTCAAGCCGGAGACCGACGTGTACTGGTGCACGGCCGACATCGGCTGGGTCACCGGGCACTCGTACATCACGTACGGGCCGCTTTCGAACGGTGCGACGCAGGTGATGTACGAGGGGACGCCGGACACGCCGCACCAGGGGCGGTTCTGGGAGATCGTGCAGAAGTACGGGGTGACGATTCTCTACACGGCGCCCACCGCTATCCGTACGTTCATGAAGTGGGGGGACGACATCCCCGCGAAGTTCGATCTCAGCAGCCTGCGGGTGCTGGGGTCCGTGGGTGAGCCGATCAACCCCGAGGCGTGGGTCTGGTACCGCAAGCACATCGGCGGCGACCGGACCCCCATCGTGGACACGTGGTGGCAGACCGAGACCGGCGCGATGATGATCTCGCCGCTGCCGGGGGTCACCGAGACCAAGCCGGGGTCGGCGCAGCGGCCGTTGCCGGGGATCTCGGCGACCGTGGTCGACGACGAGGCGCGGGAGGTTCCCAACGGGGGTGGCGGGTACCTGGTGCTCACCGAGCCGTGGCCCTCGATGCTGCGCACGATCTGGGGCGACGACCAGCGGTTCCTCGACACGTACTGGTCGCGGTTCGAGGGGAAGTACTTCGCCGGGGACGGGGCGAAGAAGGACGAGGACGGGGACATCTGGCTCCTCGGGCGGGTCGACGACGTGATGCTCGTGTCCGGGCACAACATCTCGACGACCGAGGTCGAGTCGGCGCTCGTCTCGCATCCTTCGGTCGCCGAGGCGGCGGTGGTCGGTGCGGCGGACGAGACGACGGGGCAGTCGATTGTCGCGTTCGTGATTCTGCGGGGGACCGCTTCCGCGGAGGATGCCGGGCTGGTGGCGGATCTGCGGAATCACGTGGGGGCGACGCTGGGGCCGATCGCCAAGCCGAAGCGGGTGTTGCCGGTGGCCGAGCTTCCCAAGACTCGGTCCGGGAAGATCATGCGGCGGTTGTTGCGTGACGTGGCGGAGAACCGGGAGCTGGGGGATGTCACGACGTTGACGGACTCCACGGTGATGGATCTCATCCAGGCGAAGCTGCCGGCGGCGCCGAGCGAGGACTGAGGGTTTCCCCCACCCGTCCCTTTTGAGTGTGGGGGCACTAAGTGCCCCCACACCCCCCAACCTCGCGGGGCTCCGCCCCACACCCCAACCCCTGCGGGGCTCCGCCCCTGCACCTCACGCAGGGCTCCGCCCCACACCCCCATACGTCGCGACGCTCCGCCCCGTGCCCAGCGGCGCCGGACTCCGCGCGCACCTCGCACAGGGCTCCGCCCTCTCATCTGGGGGCTCATGAGGTCTCCGGCGCGTCGGCTATCACCGCTCCGGCCTCCCCTCCGCCCCTCTGGGCCTCGCGTCGCGTCCGTTACCCGGCCGTGGGCCCGCTCCCCGTACGCCGTGTCCCGGGCAGGCTCTCGCAGGTCCGTGCGGCATGACCGTGGGCCATCATGTCCAGCCCTCATTGTGTCCAGCCCCCGTTGTGTCCAGCTCTCGTTGGTGCCGAGGCGCGCCCCGCACGTCCGCGCGGGCGCCCATCCCCCTTGCGCACCATATGTTCGCAATGCGAAATATCTCGCTGTAATGGCAAGGTAAAGTAGTGACCTCAGGGTGTGCCGGGAAGTCTGGTCGGCGGTGTCGTCAGCGATCCCGTGTGGCGGCCGTCAGCGAGCAGCCGTAACGACCCGGAGGTCCCGCCGTGGCCACGCCCAGCGCCAACAACCGCAAGCTCCTCGGGCGCCTGTCCCTGCCCGAGCGGAACTTCGTCGCGGAGGCGTTGCGGACCGAGACCGTCGGTGGGGTGCTGCTGCTCGTCGCGGCGGTTGCCGCGCTGGTGTGGGCCAACACGCCACTTCGGGACAGTTACGTCGCCATCAGCCACTTCCATCTCGGGCCCTCCGCGCTCGGGCTGAACCTGTCCGTTCAGCACTGGGCGGCGGACGGACTGCTGGCCGTGTTCTTCTTCGTCGCCGGTATCGAACTCAAGCGCGAGCTGGTGGCGGGGGATCTACGGGATCCGAAGGCCGCGATACTGCCCGTCGTCGCGGCCGTGTGCGGAATGGCCGTGCCCGCGCTGGTCTACACCCTCACCAATGTGATCGGGGGCGGATCCCTCGGTGGGTGGGCCGTACCCACCGCCACCGACATCGCCTTCGCCCTCGCCGTACTCGCCGTGATCGGCACCTCCCTGCCGTCCTCCCTGCGCGCCTTCCTGCTCACCCTCGCCGTCGTCGACGACCTGTTCGCGATTCTCATCATCGCGATCTTCTTCACCGACCACATCGACTTCGGCGCGCTGGGCGGGGCCGTCGTCGGGCTCGGCGTGTTCTGGGTACTGCTGCGCAAGGGCGTACGCGGGTGGTACGTGTATGTGCCGCTCGCGCTCGTCATCTGGGGGCTGATGTACAACAGCGGCATCCACGCCACCATCTCCGGCGTCGCGATGGGGCTGATGCTGCGCTGCCACCGGCAGGAGGGCGAGGAGCACTCACCCGGGGAGCACATCGAGCATCTTGTCCGGCCCCTTTCCGCCGGGCTCGCCGTGCCGCTGTTCGCGCTCTTCAGCGCCGGGGTCGTCGTCTCCGGCGGGGCGATCGGTGACGTGTTCACGCGGCCCGAGACGCTCGGTGTCGTGCTGGGGCTCGTCGTCGGGAAGGCCGTCGGCATTTTCGGGGGGACCTGGCTGGCGGCCCGGTTCACCAGGGCCTCGCTCAGTGAAGATCTCGTCTGGCCCGACGTCTTCGCCGTCGCCTCCCTCGCCGGAATCGGCTTCACCGTCTCGCTCCTCATCGGCGAACTCGCCTTCAAGAACGACCCGGTACTCACCGACGAGGTCAAAGCCGCCGTACTGATCGGCTCGCTCATAGCCGCCGTACTCGCCACCTCGCTGCTGAAGGTACGCAACGCCAAGTACCGTGCGCTGTACGAGGCCGAGGAGCTCGACGAGGACAGCGACGGCATCCCCGACATCTACGAGCAGAACAACCCGGCGTACCACCTGCGGATGGCCGAGATCCACGAACGGAAGGCCGCCGAGCACCGAAGGCTTGCCGAAGTGGCGGGCGGGGCAAGCGAGGAGAACGACGGTCCGGCATGATCTGAGCAGAACCGGATGGTCAGAACCAGATGGTCAGGACCGGACAAGTCAGGACCGGACAGTCAGGACCGAACGGTCGGCAGTGGAGGGTACGGACGCTGGAGCAGCCAGGGCCGTGCCGGCACCGTTGGCAGCCAGACCGTAGAGATCAGCCCGTAGAGATCAGCCCGTACAAAGCAGGCACATACAGAAGAGGGAGTCCGCGATGAGCGCACCCGACGGCAGCCCGGTCGGCGCCGAACGCAGCATCGGCCAGTTGTTCGCCTCGGCGACGACCGAGATGTCCGCACTGGTGCACGACGAGATCGCGCTGGCGAAGGCGCAGCTCAAGCAGGACGTCAAGCGCGGCGCGGTCAGCGGCGGCGCGTTCTCCGCGGCCGGAGCGGTGCTGATCTTCTCCCTCCCGATGCTGAACTTCGCCCTGGCGTACGGCATCCGGACCTGGAGCCACTGGAATCTCGCGATCTGCTTCGTCCTGTCGTTCGCCGCGAATGTGCTGGTCGCCGCCGTCCTCGCGCTGATCGGCCTGGCCTTCGCAAAGAAGGCGAAGAAGGGCAAGGGCCCGCAAAAGGTCGCCGCCTCGGTCAAGGAGACCGCGGGTGTGCTCCAGAACGCCAAACCGCATCCCCGGACCGTCCCTGTAAGTGACGCGGTCGAGGTTGTGGCACGCTCGACGTCATGACGGACCCCGCCACCCCTTCGGCGCAACCCACCTCAGTCGTGCGGCTCGACGTCCCCGGCGGGAGAGAAGTGACCCACCGGGACGTCGCCGCCAACGGCGCCCGCTTCCACATCGCCGAGATGGGCGACGGGCCGCTCGTCCTGCTGCTGCACGGCTTCCCGCAGTTCTGGTGGACCTGGCGCGGGCAGATGGTGGCGCTCGCGGACGCGGGCTTCCGGGCCGTGGCCATGGATCTGCGCGGCGTCGGCGGCAGCGACCGCACGCCGCGCGGTTACGACCCCGCCAACCTCGCGCTCGACATCACCGGGGTCGTACGGTCCCTCGGGGAGCCCGACGCCGCGCTGGTCGGACACGACCTGGGCGGCTATCTGGCGTGGACGGCGGCCGTGATGCGCCCCAAGCTCGTCCGCCGGCTCGCCGTGTCGTCCATGCCGCATCCGCGGCGCTGGCGCTCGGCCATGCTCTCCGACGTCAAGCAGTCGGCCGCGGGTTCGTACATCTGGGGGTTCCAGCGGCCCTGGATCCCGGAGCGCCAACTCGTCGCCGACGAAGGCGCCCTGGTGGGCCGTCTGGTACGGGACTGGTCGGGGCCACGACAGCCGGACGACGAGGCCGTGGAGACGTACCGCCGCGCCATGTGCATCCCGTCGACGGCGCATTGTTCGATCGAGCCCTATCGGTGGATGGTCCGTTCGATGGCACGGCCGGACGGGATCCAGTTCAACCGGCGCATGAAGCGGCCGGTTCGGGTGCCGACGCTGCATCTGCACGGATCGCTCGATCCGGTGATGCGGACGCGGAGCGCGGCCGGTTCCGGGGAGTACGTCGAAGCGCCGTACCGTTGGCGGCTGTTCGATGGTCTCGGACACTTCCCCCACGAAGAGGACCCCGTGGCGTTTTCAACCGAATTGGTCAACTGGTTGAAGGATCCCGAGCCCGACCGGTGACCCGTCGGTGACTGTCCGATTGCGGCCCGTGGCCCGCCCGGTATGCGGACGGGAACGCCTGTCCTACGAACAGCCAAATGCCTCGCGCATAGGCCAATTGGGGGGCTCGGACGCGGTTATCGACCTTGGGGCAGGGGCACACGTCGGGGTATGGGCTGGACGCACGACTACAGTGACGCACCACGCAACCGCCGCTCGGCGACGGGCCTGAGCTCCCATCAGAGGGGCACCCCGCAGTTGCCGGGCGCGGACCCCCAAGTGGGGATCCCGCGCATTTTGCGCCGCCGGGCCCGCTGGGTCTCGGTACGGCTGCGTCACCCACGAGGCTGAGCCCCCGCACACCGCCGCGCGTCACCCTTCTTCTCAGAGCGCGCAGCTGTCGCTGTCCACCTGCTGATCGGCCGTACGGCCCTTGGTGGCGTCCGGCTGGACCTCGTCCGCTGTGAGCGCGTACCCGGTGTTGGCGTCGTCGAGGGACTTCGCGAAGACCACTCCGTACACCTTGCCGTCGGGCGTGAGCAGCGGGCCGCCAGAGTTGCCCTGGCGCACGGTCGCGTAGAGCGAGTAGACGTCGCGGCGCACGGTTCCGCGGTGGTAGATGTCCGGGCCGTTGGCCGTGATGCGGCCGCGCACGCGCGCGGGCTGGACGTTGTACGCGCCGTTCTGCGGGAAGCCGGCGACGATCGCGTTGTTGCCGCTGGTCGCGTCCTTGGCCGTGAACTGGAGGGCGGGCGCGCGCAGGTTCGGTACGTCGAGTACGGCGATGTCGCGCTCCCAGTCGTACAGGACGACCTTGGCGTCGTACTTCCTGCCCTCGCCGCCGATCTGGACGGTGGGCTCGTCGACCCCGCCGACCACGTGCGCGTTGGTCATCACACGGCGGTCGCCGAAGACGAAGCCGCTGCCCTCAAGGACCTTGCCGCAGCTCTGCGCGGTGCCCATCACCTTGACGATGGACTTCTGGGCGCGGGTGGCGACGGGGCTGTTCGCGAGCGCCGGGTCGGGGGGCCGGACGTCGGTGATGGGTTCGTTGGCGAACGGGCTGAAGACCTGCGGGAAGCCGTTCTGCGCGAGGACCGAGGAGAAGTCGGCGAACCAGGTGTCGGCCTGGGACGGCAGGGCGCTGGAGACGCCGTGGAGCACCTTGGAGCCGCGGACCTCCTTGCCGAGCGTCGGCAGCGTCGTGCCCGCGAGGGCCGAGCCGATCAGCCAGGCGACCAGGAGCATCGCGACGACATTGACGAGGGCGCCGCCGGTCGCGTCCAGGGCGCGGGCCGGGGACCAGGTGATGTACCGGCGCAGTTTGTTGCCGAGGTGGGTGGTGAGGGCCTGGCCGACGGAGGCGCAGACGATCACGACGATCACCGCGACCACGGCGGCGGTCGTACTCACCTTGGTGTCGTCGGTCAGGGCACCCCAGACGACAGGAAGCAGATAGACGGCGACGAGGCCGCCGCCCAGGAACCCGATCACCGACAGGATGCCGACGACGAAGCCCTGGCGGTAGCCCACGATCGCGAACCACACGGCGGCGACCAGCAACAGGATGTCCAGCACGTTCACGGGGGCCACCCTGTCATGCGCGCCAGTCGAGCGGGACCTGCTTCTCGCGGTCCCAGGGCAGCTCCCAGCCCGCGTAGTGCAGCAGACGGTCGATGATCCCCGCGGTGAAGCCCCAGACCAGGGCCGATTCGACCAGGAATGCCGGACCTCGGTGACCGCTGGGGTGCACGGTCGTCGCACGGTGGACGGGGTTCGTGAGATCCGCCACGGGGACCGTGAAGACCCGGGCCGTCTCGGCCGGATCGACCACGCCGACCGGGGTCGGCTCGCGCCACCAGCCCAGGACCGGGGTGACCACGAAACCGCTCACCGGGATGTAGAGCTTCGGCAGCACGCCGAAGAGCTGGACGCCGCTGGGGTCCAGCCCGGTCTCCTCCTCCGCCTCCCGCAGCGCGGCCCGCAGCGGTCCGTCGGCCTTCGGGTCGCCGTCCTGCGGGTCGAGGGCGCCGCCGGGGAAGGAGGGCTGCCCCGCGTGCGAGCGCAGGGAGCTCGCACGCTCCATCAGCAGCAGTTCGGGGCCGCGGGCGCCCTCGCCGAAGAGGATGAGAACGGCGGACTGCCGCCCCGCGCCGTTCGACGGCGGCAGGAAGCGGCTCAGCTGGAGCGGCTCCACGGTCTCGACGGCGTGCACCACCGGGTCGAGCCAGGCGGGCAGGCCGTCCTTGGTCACCACGACCTGGCCGTTGTGCGAGTCGGGACCATCGTGTGTGCGGTGGTGCGCGCCGGGTCCGTCGTACGTGCGGTGTGTGCCCGTCTCGTTCCGCGTGCCGTGTGTGCCCGTCTCGTCTTGCGTGCCGCGCGTGCCCGTCCCGTTCTGTGTGCGGTCTGTGTCCGGCTCGTCGTGCCTGCTGTGCGTGTTGCTCGCGTGCGTCATCGCCACCCCCGTTCTGTTCTCCCCAACGCCGGGCGGCGCCGTGTTCGTTCCGTCATCCGGCGCCCAGTGCGGGTGCCGGGATGCCGCCCGCGTCCAGGTAGGACTGCGGCGGGTTGAGGCGTTGGCCGGGGAAGCCGCCCTTCTCGTACTTCAGGAGCTTGCGCGCCTTCTCCGGGTCCGTCTCGCCCTCCCCGTACGCGGGGCAGAGCGGGGCGATGGGGCAGGCGCCGCACGCGGGCTTGCGGGCGTGGCAGATGCGACGGCCGTGGAAGATCACGTGGTGCGAGAGCATCGTCCACTCGCTCTTCGGGAAGAGCGCGCCGACGGCGGCCTCCACCTTGTCCGGGTCGGTCTCGTCGGTCCACTGCCAGCGGCGCACGAGCCGGCCGAAGTGGGTGTCCACGGTGATGCCGGGGCGCCCGAAGGCGTTGCCGAGGACCACGAAGGCGGTCTTGCGGCCTACGCCGGGGAGCTTGACGAGGTCTTCGAGGCGGCCGGGGACCTCGCCCCCGAAGTCCTCCATCAAGGCCTTGGAGAGCCCTATCACCGACTTGGTCTTGGCCCGGAAGAAACCGGTCGGACGGAGGATCTCCTCGACCTCCTCCGGATTCGCCGCGGCGAGGTCCTCGGGCGTGGGGTACTTGGCGAAGAGCGCCGGAGTCGTCTGGTTCACCCGCAGGTCGGTCGTCTGGGCCGACAGGACCGTGGCGATCACCAACTGGAAGGGGTTCTCGAAGTCCAGCTCCGGGTGGGCGTACGGGTACACCTCGGCGAGCTCGCGGTTGATGCGGCGGGCGCGGCGCACGAGAGCGGCGTGGGACTCGACAATCGCCTTCTTGGGGGCAGCTTGGGCGGGGGCCGCCTTCTTGGCCACAGCCTTGGCAGGCGCCGCCTTCTTGGAAGCGGCCGTCTTGGCAGGCACCGCCTTCTTGGAAGCGGCCGTCTTGGCAGGCACCGCCTTCTTGGAAGCGGCCGTCTTGGCAGGCACCGCCTTCTTGGAAGCAGTCGCCTTCTTGGAAGCGCTCGCCCCCTTCTCGGACGTGGCTGTCGCCTTGCTGGACGTGGTCGCCGCCTTCTTGATCGTGGCCGTCGCCTTCTTGGCCACGCCCGTCGTCTTCCCGGTCGTGGCTGTCGCCTTCTTGGCAGACTTCTTCGCGGCCTTCTTCGCGACCGGCTTCACCGGCGTCGAATTTGTCGCTTTTGTCGTTTTCATACTTCCGGCGGGACTCTGTTCGCCCACAGCGGAATCGCGACGTACAACCACCCGCCCAGCCCCCTTGGCCTGTGCTCTCACCGGCGATTTGGACACCCGGCCAGCCTAAAGCCCCCCACCGACATCCGCCCCGGACCCAGAAGATCAGCCCCCAATTGGCCCCCTGCCGCACTGCCCGGCACGCCAGTGCGGCAGACTTGTGACTGATCACACTGTTTGGACCGTCCAGCAAGATGGGGAACACGGTCCCCTGGTATCACGGGGGAACAAGATCCCCTGAGCAGGTCGACAAGGAGAGAACTCGTGGACGACGTTCTGCGGCGCGCCCCGCTCTTCGCGGCGCTCGATGACGAGCAGGCCGCGGAGCTCCGCGCCTCCATGAGTGAGGTGACCCTCGCACGCGGCGACGCTCTCTTCCACGAGGGCGACCCCGGGGACCGCCTCTACGTGGTCACCGAGGGCAAGGTGAAGCTTCACCGCACCTCACCCGACGGCCGCGAGAACATGCTGGCCGTCCTGGGCCCCGGTGAGCTCATCGGCGAGCTGTCGCTGTTCGACCCGGGTCCGCGCACGGCGACCGCCACCGCGCTGACCGAGGTCAAGCTGCTCGGCCTCGGCCACGGCGACCTCCAGCCCTGGCTGAACGCGCGGCCCGAGGTGGCTGCCGCGCTGCTGCGCGCAGTCGCCCGGCGCCTGCGCAAGACCAACGACCAGATGTCCGACCTGGTCTTCTCGGACGTGCCCGGCCGCGTGGCCCGCGCGCTCCTGGACCTCTCCCGCCGCTTCGGCGTGCAGTCGGAGGAGGGCATCCACGTCGTGCACGACCTGACGCAGGAGGAGCTGGCCCAGCTGGTCGGCGCGTCCCGCGAGACGGTCAACAAGGCGCTCGCCGACTTCGCGGGCCGCGGCTGGCTCCGCCTGGAGGCCCGCGCGGTCATCCTGCTGGACGTGGAGCGCCTCGCGAAGCGCTCGCGCTGACCGCACCGCGCGCCGGCTTTCGACGCACCTGAAGGGCCCCGCTGCACAGCGGGGCCCTTCTCGTATCGCCGGTTCCCGTGTCGCCGGTTCCCGTGTCGTCGGTTCCCGTGTCGTCGGTTCCCGTGTCGTCGGTGTCGCCAGGGCGCCCGAACGTCTAGATGAGGCCGTGTTCCCGGAGGTAGTCCATCTGCGCCCGGACCGACAGCTCCGCCGCAGGCCACAGTGAGCGGTCAACGTCCGCGTACACGTGCGCGACGACCTCGGCCGGCGACCGGTGGCCGTTCTCGACCGCCGTCTCGACCTGGGCCAGGCGGTGAGCGCGGTGGGCGAGGTAGAACTCGACGGCGCCCTGGGCGTCCTCCAGGACGGGCCCGTGCCCCGGCAGCACGGTGTGCACGCCGTCGTCCACGGTGAGGGACCTGAGCCGCCGCAGCGAGTCGAGATAGTCGCCCAGACGGCCGTCGGGGTGGGCCACGACGGTCGTACCGCGGCCGAGGATGGTGTCACCCGTCAGGACGGCCCGATCGGCCGGGAGATGGAAGCACAGCGAGTCGGCGGTGTGGCCCGGAGTCGGTACGACACGCAGTTCGAGGCCGCCCACGGTGATGACGTCCCCGTGCGCCAGTCCCTCGTCCCCGAGCCGCAGCGCCGGATCCAGCGCCCGCACCTTTGTGTCCGTCAGTTCCGCGAACCGCCCGGCGCCCTCGGCGTGATCGGGGTGCCCGTGCGTCAGCAGGGTCAGCGCCACCCGCTTCCCCGCCTTCTCGGCGGTGTCCACGACATTGCGCAGATGTACGTCGTCCAGGGGCCCGGGGTCGATCACCACCGCCAGGTCGGAGTCCGGCTCGGAGACGATCCAGGTGTTGGTGCCGTCCAGGGTCATCGCGGACGCGTTGGGCGCGAGCACATTGACGGCGCGCGAGGTGGCGGAGCCGGAAAGGACCCCGCCTCGCGGCTGGCCGGGGAGGGCTGCGGCGTCGGTCATGCGGGGGCTCCACCGGTCGGGATGTGCTTGGTGAACTCGTCGTGGCCCGGCCAGGCGAGGACCACTTCGCCGTTCTCCAGGCGGGCCTTGGCCAGGACGGGGGTCAGATCACGGGCGGGCGCGGCGGCGAGGACGTCGGCGGCGCTGTCGTACGGGATGAGCTGGCGCAGGGTCGCGACCGTCGGCGGCATCATCAGGAGCTCGCCCTTGTCGTACCCGTCCGCCGCGTCCGCGGGGCGGATCCAGACCGTACGGTCGGCCTCCGTGGAGGCGTTGCGGGTGCGCTGGCCCTCCGGGAGGGCGGCCACGAAGAACCAGGTGTCGTAGCGGCGGGTTTCGAACTCCGGGGTGATCCAGCGGGTCCAGACGCCCAGGAGGTCGGACCTGAGCACGAGTCCGCGGCGGTCGAGGAACTCGGCGAAGGAGAGGTCGCGGGCGACCAGGGCCGCGCGGTCCGCCTCCCAGTCTTCGCCGGTGGTGTCGCCGACGACGGTGTCCGGGGTGGGTCCGGCCAGCAGAACGCCGGCCTCCTCGTACGTCTCGCGGACCGCCGCGCAGACGACGGCCTGGGCGGACGTCTCGTCGGTGCCGAGCCTTTTCGCCCACCACGCGCGTGTGGGGCCCGCCCAGCGGATCTGGTGCTCGTCGTCGCGTGGGTCCACGCCGCCGCCCGGGTACGCGTACGCGCCTCCGGCGAAGGCCATGGAGGCGCGTCTGCGCAGCATGTGCACCACGGGGGTGGTGGGAGTGTCCTTGAGCAGCATGACGGTGGCCGCGCGCTTGGGGAGTACCGGGGTCAGCGTGCCCTCCGCGAGCGCGCGGATCCGCTCGGGCCACTCCGGTGGATACCACTGCCCATTCGCCATGGCCGGAGGCTATCCCGAGCCGGGCGAATGTTCGAGGGGCCCATGGGGATCTCCGGGCCGGGGGCGGGGGCGGCGGGGGCGAAGAAAACCGCCGCCGGTCCCGACCGCCTACACCGCCGTCAGCTCCACCTGGATCTCGACCTCGACCGGGGCGTCCAGCGGGAGGACGGCCACGCCGACCGCGCTGCGGGCGTGGACGCCCTTGTCGCCCAGGGCCGCGCCCAGGAGCTCGCTCGCGCCGTTCAGGACACCGGGCTGGCCGGTGAAGTCCGAGGCCGAGGCCACGAAGCCGACGACCTTCACGACGCGCGCGATGCGGTCGAGGTCGCCCGCGACGGACTTGACCGCGGCCAGCGCGTTCAGTGCGCAGATGCGGGCCAGGTCCTTGGCCTCCTCGGCCGTGACCTCCGCGCCCACCTTGCCGGTGACCGGAAGCTTGCCGTCCACCATCGGCAGCTGCCCCGCGGTGAAGACGTACACGCCGGACTGCACGGCGGGCTGATAGGCGGCCAGCGGCGGAACGACGCCCGGCAGCGTCAGACCGAGCTCCGCGAGCTTCGCCTCGACGGCGCCGCTCATGCCGACTTCTCGCGCTTCAGGTAGGCCACCAGCTGCTCGGGGTTGTTCGGCCCGGGCACGACCTGGACGAGCTCCCAGCCGTCCTCGCCCCAGGTGTCCAGAATCTGCTTCGTGGCATGGACGAGCAGCGGCACGGTTGCGTATTCCCACTTGGTCATGTCGCCGACTGTAGTCGTTGCCGCGAGGGCCTCGCGCGCACGTTGTCCACAGCCTCCTGCGTAGTACGGCGGCGGACTGGTTAGGCTCGAAGACGTGAGCAGGCTCCAGGTCGTCAGCGGCAAGGGCGGTACCGGCAAGACGACGGTAGCCGCGGCCCTCGCGCTCGCCCTCGCGACCGAGGGCAAGCGCACCCTCCTCGTCGAGGTCGAGGGCAGGCAGGGCATCGCGCAGCTCTTCGAAACAGAAGCGCTGCCCTACGAGGAGCGGAAGATCGCCGTCGCTCCAGGGGGCGGGGAGGTGTACGCCCTCGCCATCGACCCCGAACTGGCCCTTCTGGACTACCTCCAGATGTTCTACAAACTGGGCGGCGCCGGCCGCGCCCTGAAGAAGCTCGGCGCCATCGACTTCGCGACCACCATCGCGCCCGGTCTCAGGGACGTGCTCCTCACGGGGAAGGCGTGCGAGGCCGTCCGCAGGAAGGACAGGAGCGGGCGGTTCGCGTACGACTACGTCGTCATGGACGCGCCACCCACGGGCCGCATCACCCGCTTCCTGAACGTCAACGACGAGGTCGCGGGACTCGCCAAGATCGGGCCGATACACAATCAGGCGCAGGCCGTGATGCGCGTCCTGAAGTCGCCGGAGACGGCGGTGCACATGGTGACGCTGCTGGAGGAGATGCCCGTCCAGGAGACCGCGGACGGGATCGCCGAGCTGCGGGCGGCGAAGCTTCCGGTGGGACGGATCATCGTGAACATGGTGCGGCCCGCGCTCCTGGACGACGTCGACCTGGAGCTCACGGCCGCCGTCGCGCGCAGCGCGATCGCCAAGTCGCTCTCGGCGGCCGGGCTCGGCGGCGCCCGCCGCGGCGGGAACGCCGAGCGGCTCGTCGGACCCCTCCTGGAACAGGCCGAGGAGTACGCCGAGCGGCACACCCTGGAGCGCGAGCAGCGGGCCGTCCTGACCGAGCAGGACCTCCCACTGCACGAACTTCCCCTGCTCGCCGAGGGAATGGACCTGGCGGGCCTGTACGAGCTCGCCACGGAATTGCGCACTCAAGGGATCTCATGAGTCTGGACCCGGCCCGCGTACTCGACCTCGACCCACTGCTCGACGACCCCGACACCCGCATCGTGGTGTGCTGCGGTTCGGGCGGCGTCGGCAAGACGACCACGGCGGCGGCCCTGGGGCTGCGCGCCGCCGAACGGGGCCGCAAGGTGGTCGTTCTCACCATCGACCCGGCTCGCCGGCTCGCCCAGTCGATGGGCATCGACTCCCTCGACAACGTCCCGCGCCGTGTGAAGGGCATCGACGACTCCGCGGGCGGCGTGCTGCACGCCATGATGCTCGACATGAAGCGCACGTTCGACGAGATCGTCGAGGCGCACGCGGACGGCGAACGGGCGGCCGTGATCCTGAACAACCCCTTCTACCAGTCGCTTTCGGCGGGCTTCGCGGGCACGCAGGAGTACATGGCGATGGAGAAGCTGGGGCAGCTGCGGGCGCGGGACGAGTGGGACCTGATCATCGTCGACACGCCGCCGTCCCGCTCGGCGCTCGACTTCCTGGACGCGCCCAAGCGGCTCGGGTCCTTCCTCGACGGACGGCTGATCCGGCTCCTGACGGCCCCGGCGAAGCTGGGCGGGCGTGCGGGGATGAAGTTCCTGAACGTCGGGATGTCGATGATGACCGGCACCCTGGGAAAGCTGCTGGGGGGACAACTCCTGAAGGATGTGCAGACGTTCGTGGCGGCGATGGACACGACGTTCGGGGGCTTCCGTACGCGCGCGGACGCCACGTACAAGCTGCTTCAGGCGCCCGGGACGGCGTTCCTGGTGGTGGCAGCCCCGGAGCGGGACGCGCTGCGCGAGGCCGCGTACTTCGTGGAGCGGCTGGCGGCCGAGGACATGCCGTTCGCCGGTCTCGTACTCAACCGGGTGCACGGCAGCGGTGCCGCCCAGCTGTCCGCCGAGCGGGCGCTCGCGGCGGCGGAGAACCTCGATGCCGAAGCTGCGGAAGATCTTGAATCCACGGCTGTAGAAAATCTTGACGACGCCCGCATTGTGGATCAGGAGGGCGGGAAAGCTGGACTTCGTAACTCTCCCGACACGTACGGCAGTTCAGAATCTCCCGCTTCCGAGACATCAGCTCCCGACGGCTCCGAAGGTCCAGCCGGCTCCGACGGTTCCGATGAAGGCTCCCCCGCCGCCACGGACAGCACAGACGCCACGGACAGGACCGACGCACCGACCGACACGACGCCGCACGGGCACCGGACCGTCGAACAACTCACCGCAGGCCTGCTGAGGCTGCACGCCGAGCGCATGCAGCTGCTCTCCCGCGAGCAGCGCACGCGTGACCGTTTCGCCGCGCTCCACCCGGAGGTGGCGGTTGCCGAAGTGGCCGCGCTGCCCGGCGACGTACACGATCTCGCAGGACTGCGGGACATCGGAGAACGGCTCGCGGCCAACCGGCCGGAGCTGCCTGAAACCGGCGCCTGAGCGGCGCCGTCCACGGGCCCGGGGCCGGCCCTGAGTCATGAACTCGTGGCCGGGCCTGAGATGGCCTGAGGCGAGTGGGTCCGAGGCGGGAGGTGGGTCCGACGCGGGCCGAGGTGGCCCGCGGGACGCCTTCCGTGGCGCCCTCAGCCCACCGCCGCGTAGCGCTCGTACACCTCTTCCTCGTCGAGGGGCAGCAGGCCCGCGCCGCGCTCGTACTCCGTACGCGCGGTCTCCAGCAGGCGACGCCACGAGGTGACGGTGGGACGCCTGCGCAGCAATGCGCGACGCTCCCGCTCCGTCATGCCACCCCACACGCCGAATTCGACGCGATTGTCGAGCGCATCGGCGAGGCACTCCGTGCGTACCGGACATCCGGTGCACACTGCCTTCGCCCTGTTCTGCGCTGCTCCTTGAACGAACAGTTCATCCGGATCGGTAGTGCGGCAGGCCGCCTGCGCACTCCAGTCGGTTACCCAGCCCATACCGGCGCCGTCCTCTCCCGAATCGAGGCTCCCCCACGGCGGCAGCGGCATATTCACCGCCGCCAGTTGAGGACGTTACGGAAGGCAGGCACAGCGCAACACCCCCTGCGGGCCCAATCTTGAATGGCCCGAACGGACTATGCGTAAGCGGCAGATCACCCGGGGGAGTGAGCGGCGGACATACGTGAGTATCCCGGCAAACCGGGATAGTTCAGTTGAGTCACAACGGACGCCAGGTGACGCATGAGGCTGATTCGGACACGACCTCCCCAAAAAAGTTGGGGAACCTCCGGAACGATTCGGGGTCGCCGGACGTATTGATACGTGGCCATACTGCTGTGACAGTTGAGAGCAGCTTAGGCCAAGGCATATACGCGTGTCCGGCGAATGAGAACGTAGGCTGCCCCTATGCCAAAGAAGCGCTCGGGCGGTGGTCTGTCGCCAACGCAGCAGGCCGCCAAGTTCCTCGGTGTCAGCGTGCTCGCTGGAGCAGTCATGGCCGGAATCGCGCTGCCCGCAGCGGGCGCGCTCGGTCTCGCGGCCAAGGGTTCCGTCCAGGGGTTCGACGAGATTCCCGACAACCTGAAGAGTCCCGCGCTGAGTCAGCGCACCACCATCCTGGACCGCAAGGGCGGTCAGATCGCGACGGTCTACTCGCGCGACCGCACGGTGGTCGACCTCAAGGACATCTCGCCGTACATGCAGAAGGCGATCGTCGCGATCGAGGACTCCCGCTTCTACCAGCACGGCGCGATCGACCTGAAGGGCGTCCTGCGCGCCCTGAACCAGAACGCGCAGAACGGCGGGGTCGCCCAGGGCGCCTCCACGCTCACCCAGCAGCTGGTGAAGAACTACTTCGTGGAGGAGGCCGGCGACGACCCGACGAAGGTCGCCCAGGCCACCCAGCAGACCCTCGGCCGCAAGGTCCGCGAGCTCAAGTACGCGATCCAGCTGGAAGAGAAGCTCGGCAAGAAGAAGATCCTCGAGAACTACCTGAACATCACGTTCTTCGGCGAGCAGGCCTACGGCGTCGAGGCCGCCGCCCAGCGTTACTTCTCCAAGCCCGCCAAGGACCTGAACCTGGAGGAGTCGGCGATGCTCGCGGGCATCGTCCAGTCGCCCAGCCGGTACGACCCGGTGAACGACGAGGCGGAGGCCACCAAGCGCCGCAACACCGTGCTGCAGCGCATGGCCGAGGTGCACGACATCTCGCAGCAGGAGGCCGACAAGGCCAAGGAGGCGAAGCTCGGCCTGAAGGTCAGCCAGCCGAAGAACGGCTGCATCACGGCGGTCAAGGGCGCGAGCTTCTTCTGCAAGTACGTGGAGAACGTGTTCCTCAGCGACCCGGTCTTCGGCAAGACCAAGGAGGCCCGGGCAAAGGTCTGGAACCAGGGCGGCCTGACCATCCGTACGACGCTCGACCCGCAGGCGCAGCAGTCGGTGCAGTCCTCGATCAAGTCCCACGTCAACAAGTCGGACTCGGTCGCCACGGCGGCCACCCTGGTCGAGCCGGGCACCGGAAAGATCGTCGGCATGGGCCAGTCGAGGCCGTACGGCTACGGGAAGAACGAGACGGAGTACAACTACTCGGTCGACCGTGACATGGGCGGTTCGAACTACGGCTTCCCGACCGGTTCGACCTTCAAGCCGTTCGTGGCCGCGGCCGCGCTGGAGGAGGGCCGGCCGGCGACCCAGCAGTACCCGTCGCCGTACGAGATGGCCTACCCCAGCCCCGTACAGACGTGCAGCAGCAAGCCCTGGACCAACCTGACCAACGAGAAGCTGTCGAACGAGAGCACCGAGGAGAAGGGCCCGTACGCGCTGAAGACGGCGATGGCCAAGTCGGTCAACACCTACTTCGTGCAGATGATCTCGGACATCGGCATCTGCCCCGTGGTGAAGATCACCGACAAGCTGCACGTCGTGCAGGGCAATGGCGACAAGCTGCCCGAGGTGCCCGCCATCACCCTCGGCTCCAAGGGCATCTCCCCGCTGACCATGGCGAGCGCGTACGCCACCTTCGCCTCCCGGGGCATGTACTGCACGCCGATCGCCATCGAGTCGATCACCCAGAAGGCCGACGGCAAGGAGAAGTCGCTCGAGGTCCCGAAGTCGACGTGCTCGCGGGCCATGTCCGAGAAGACCGCGGACACCGTCAACACGCTGCTCCAGGGCGTGATCGACTCCGGTACGGGTCAGCAGGCCGGCCTCTCCGACCGCGACAACGCCGGTAAGACGGGTACGACGGACGAGCGCAAGAACGCCTGGTTCGTCGGGTACACGCCGAACCTGTCGGGCGCGGTCTGGGTCGGCAGCCCCAAGCAGAACGTCAAGATGACGAACATCCGCATCGGCGGCGTCTACCACGACCTCGTCTACGGCGGTCAGGTGCCCGGCCCCATCTGGAAGGACGCCATGACCGGCGCCCTCTCGGGCAAGGACTCCCCGTCCTTCAACCTCGTCGACATTCCCGACGAGAAGCCCAAGGACAACGGCCACGGCCCGGGCGACGGGAACAACGGCGACAACAAGGGCAACGCGAACGGTGGGAACACCACCAACGGCAACACCATCAACGGGAACACGATCAGCGGCAACACCATCAGTGGCACCACCGGTGACACGAACGGTGGCGGGTTCCCGACGCCTACGTTCTCGATCCCCTCGGGCTTCATTCAGGGTCAGAACGGCAACGGGGGTCGTCACGGGTAACCCACCCCGTCACGCCCGCTGACAGAGAGCGGCACCGCACAGTCGTCGGCCTCGGCGCTCCCCCGGTCGGGGGGAGGGCCGAGGCCGACGGCTTTCGGTGGGCGGGCTGGTACGGGTACGGGTGCAGGTACTTGTACTGGTGCAGGTACTCGTACGGGTGCAGGTACTCGTACGGGTGCAGGTACTCGTACGGGTGCAGGTACTCGTACGGGTACGGGTACGGGTACGGGTTCTGCGTCTGCTACTGGTGCTGGTCGTCTACTGCTGCTACTGGTTCCGGTCGTCTACTACTGCTACCGGTTCTGGTCCCTCTTGGGCTCAGCCCGCGAGCAGCTTCTTGACCACGGCGGCGACACGGCCGCCCTCGGCCTGCCCCGCGACCTTCGGGTTCACGATCTTCATGACCTGACCCATGGCGCGCGGCCCCTCGGCACCCGCCGCCCTGGCCTCCTCGACGGCCTGCCCGACGATCTGCTGGAGCTCCTCGTCGGACAGCTGCTTGGGCAGGTACGCGGCGAGGACTTCCCCCTCCGCCTTCTCCCGCTCGGCCGACTCGGGACGCCCGCCCTGCGCGAAGGCGTCCGCGGCCTCGCGGCGCTTCTTCGCCTCGCGGGTGATCACCTTCTGTACTTCGTCATCGGAGAGCTCGCGCTTCGTCTTGCCCGCGACCTCCTCCTTGGTGATCGCGGTGAGGGTCAGCCGGAGCGTCGCGGAGCGGAGCTCGTCGCGCTCCTTGATGGCGGCGTTGAGGTCTTCCTGCAGCTTCGACTTGAGCGTGGTCATGCCGTCGATTGTCGCAGGTGTGGTGCGGCGGTCGCCTGCTGATTTCAGCGCCGTGCCCGGGACGCGCCGTCGATGGGCGTGAGGCTGTCCACAGGTTCGAGGTCGTCCACAGGGGTGCACGCGGAGCTGACGGGGTCTGACACGATGGACGTATGCGCGCGCGATACGGAGTACCCCTGGGAATCACGGCGGTGGGCGCCGCCGGACTGTTGTACGCGGCGGGTTTCGAGGCCCGCTCGTTCCGCCTCCGACGGGTCACGGTCCCGGTCCTGCCAGCAGGCATGCGGCCGCTCCGCGTCCTCCAGGTCTCCGACATCCACATGGTGAGCGGCCAGCGCAAGAAGCAGCGCTGGCTGCGCTCCCTGGCCGGGCTGCGCCCCGACTTCGTCATCAACACCGGGGACAACCTCTCCGACCCTGAGGGCGTCCCCGAAGTCCTGGACGCCCTCGGCCCGTTGATGGAGTTCCCCGGTGCGTACGTCTTCGGTTCGAACGACTACTACGGCCCCAGACTCCGCAACCCCGCCCTGTACTTGCTGGAGAAGTCCCATGGCCGTCACGGTCTGAACGGCAACAAGCCGGTCGTGGGCGCCATCCACAACCCGTGGGAGGACCTGCGCGACGGCTTCGACACGGCGGGCTGGCTGAACCTGACGAACACCCGGGGGGTGCTCAAGATAGAAGGCGCCGAGATCGAGCTGACCGGCCTCGACGACCCGCACATCAAGCGGGACCGGTACGCGCGCGTGGCCGGCGGGCCGTCGGAGTCGGCCGACTTCTCGATGGGCGTGGTCCACGCCCCGTACCTGCGTACGCTCGACGCGTTCACGGCGGACGGCTACCCCCTGATCCTGGCCGGTCACACTCACGGGGGCCAGCTGTGCCTCCCCTTCTACGGCGCCTTCGTCACCAACTGCGACCTGGACACGGACCGCGTGAAGGGCCTGTCCACGCACACGACGGAGGGGCAGACGTCGTACATGCACGTCTCGGCGGGCTGCGGTACGAGCCGCTACACGCCGGTACGGTTCGCATGCCCCCCGGAGGCGTCACTGCTGACGCTGGTCGCTAGGCAGTAGGTCGGACGGCGGTAGGTCGGACTGAAGCGGGTCGGCCGGAATGTGCGGCGGTCGAGCGTGGGGGGCGATCGGAAGCGGCGTCCAGTGCGGCGGCGACGGGCAGGTCGATCGGGTCGTTCGGGTCAGCCGCGTCGTTCGGGTCGTGCGGGTCGTGCGGAGCGTTGATATTGCTGCTGCTGTTGCTGTTGCTGGGGTGCGAGTCCACGCTCGGCCGTCACCCACCCGGGTGACCCATATCGCCCGATTCACCCCCCGCGCTTAGCGTGGGGACATGATCGCCCCGCTCCCCAGGGACATACCCGACCTGCCCGCGATACCGGGCATCCCTTCGCCGACCCCCTTCATAGTCCCGGCGACGGCAGTGGTGGCCCCCGTGCGTCGCCCGCTGGTGGCCATCTTCCGCCTCCTGATCGCCCTCGTCGCGGCCGCGGGCGTGGCCATCGAGATGCGCCTGGGCAGTCCGCTCCACGTGCTCAGCTACTTCACCATCCAGGCCAACCTGCTGGTGGCGGTGGTCTTCGCCGCCTCGGCCCGGCGGGCATGGACGGCGCGTCGCCCGCTGCCCGCGGTCCTCACCGGCGGCACGCTGCTCTACATCTCGATCACGGGCCTGGTCTACCACCTGATCCTGGCGGACCCGTCCAGCGGCTTCTCCATGACCGGGGGTATCGCCCCGCCCACCGGCTGGCAGGCGGTGGCGAACCAGATCCTGCACACGGCGACCCCCATCGCCGCGGTGATCGACTGGCTCCTGCTGGCCCGTCCGGCGCCATTCGCCATCCGGCATGCGACGACGTGGCTTGTCTACCCCCTCGCCTACCTGGTCTTTTCTCTCGTCCGCGGAGCGATGCTGCCGCCGGGCACCCCGGCGCGCTACCTCTACCCCTTCGTGGACGTCGACCGGCACGGCTACGTGGGCATCCTCGGCAACACCGCGATCCTCGGCGTCGCCTTCTACGCCCTCGCCCTCCTCGTCATCGCTCTGGACCACGTCCGCCCCGACCCGTACCGCTACCGCGGCCGACGCCCCGAAAACCGGATTTCGTCTCCGGCCACCAGTGGGCTAAAGTAAACGACGTCGCCGCGAGAGCAGCGACAATCGGGGTGTAGCGCAGCTTGGCAGCGCGCTTCGTTCGGGACGAAGAGGTCGTGGGTTCAAATCCCGCCACCCCGACGCTGGTCAGAGGCCAGGTAGTAAATTTACTACCTGGCCTTTGTCGTGCCCGGGGGGCCAAACAGGGGGCCAAAGGGTTCGGGTCAAGCCCCGAGCGCGTCCGCCTCTCTGTCGTCATCGGCAAAGATCTCGTCCATCGCTTCGGCCCCCTCAGTGATCACCGGACGGAGCTGCTTCCGGTAGACCGCTTCCGTCGTCGCCTGGCTGCTGTGACCGACCAGGAGCGCGATCCGCTCCAGCGGGATCCCATGATCCGAGAGCAGGGACACGAAGCTGTGCCGGAGCTCCCGCGGCGTCCACTCCGGCTCCAGTCCAGCCTTCTTCACGATGGCCTTGAAGTCGCGTCGGACGTTGGCGGCGTCGAGCGGCTCGCCGCTCCGGGTCGTGAAGACTCGGCCGGCCGGACTCCACTCCATCCCCTTCGACGCCCGCTCCTGCTTCTGCCACCTCAGATGCTCTTCGAGGACCTCGACGACCTGCTTCGGCAGTGCGATAGTCCGGCGGCTCTTCCTGGTCTTGGTCTCGCCATGCTTGCGCACCGAGCGCCACACCGCGACGTGGGGCGGCACGCCCTCCTGCGGCGACAGGTAGACGTGATCCCAGGTGAGCGGTCGCGCTTCCTCCGTGCGAACGCCGCTGAGAAGCGAGACCACGAGATAGGCGTACAGCCGTGATCCGCGCGCGGCGGCCAGTACAGCCTTCGCCTGCTCCAAATTCAGAGCTTTGCTCTGACGACCGGGTCGCCCCTCCGGCACGGTCACCAGAAGCGCCACGTTCCGCACGGCCTTGTCCCTGCGCTGAGCATGCTGGATGGAACGGCGCAGGACAGCGAGCAGGTCCCGGAGGCTCCGAGTCGCAAGCCATTCGGCCCTGTCGTCCAACCAGTCGTCGACGTCGTCCGCGCTTAGGTCCTTCAGCTTGGCCTTGCCGATCAGCGGAATCAGGTGCTTGTTCGCCAGTGTGCGGTTCTTACTGACGGTCTGGTCATCGCGCCCCTTCAGGCCGCGTTCGAGCCAGTCGTTCACCGCTTCCGCCACGGTGTAATTGGCGGGCGACTTAACGCCGGTCTGCATCTCCTTCTTCAAGTCCCGGATCTTCGTCCGGACTTCGGTCTTCGTCTTGCCGTACACCTTCGGTCGGCGGCGCTTGCCATTCGGGGCGTGTCCCAGAGAGACAGCCCCCACGAATCGGTTCTTCGCCGGGTCCCAATAGATCGTGTCCTCACCGTGGCCTGCCCTGCGGGCGCGCTTCGGGGTCTCGGTCATGCTGCGGTGCGCCTCCAAGAAGCAGGTCCGCACCCTGAAGGGTGCGGCCCTGCTGAGATGGGTGGTGGGGAGTTCAGGCGGTGGCTTCTGCCTCGCGCTTGAGGAGTTCGACGTACTTCGCGATGTACTCAGGCGGCACGAGTCGGCGACGACCGATGCGAACGGTCTGGAGTCGTCCGAGACGTATTTCCTCGTAGACCATCGAGCGGCCAATCCTGAGAGCTTTCGCAGCCTCTTCGGGCCGGTAGAGGAGTTGTTCAGCCGGTGCAGTGGCGGTGCTCATGCGGTGGTGTGCCTCCTCGGCGGGGAGTCGGGGGCTCGTGACCCCCTCCCGTCAGGTCCGCTACATCCGCTACCGCCGCTACCGCGCAGGTCAGGGGCCTGTTCGAGGTAGCGGGAAGGGGTAGCGGTAGCGGCGGGGTAGCGGGTGGCGATGCCGGTTGCCGCTACCCCGTCGCTGCTGGTCAGGCGGTGTTTTCCATGCCGAGTAGCGGAGGTAGCGGACTTTCCGGGGGTGGGGGGCAGTAGCGGGCCCATGCGTCCCAGAGATCTGCGGCGTAGTAGCCCTTGAGGACGCTTCCGGCGGTCTTGATGTTGCGGGAGGCGATGGGCTCGTTGTCGCCGGTCATGTACTCCGAGAGCATCTTCGACAGGCGCCGGTTGTCGAGCGGCTTGCCCTGGAGATCGGCCCAGGGTGCGTCGTCGAGGGCGTTGAGCCGGTCGAGGATGGCGATCGTGGGCAGGCGGTCGATGCCGACCATGACGTGATCACGCAGGTCGGTCAGCAGCCGGATACCGAGACTGCCTTTGTCGTTGGCCCTGGACGCGGTCACCAGCGCGACGCATGCCGCGCGGGCCCGTTCGGGCCAGTCGCCGCCGGCCGCGTCGGCGATGGCGAGCAGGGATTCCCACACGTCGGCGGGCCGGTCGGTGACGCCGTCGGGCATGTCGGGCCAGGCGCCCATGACGAACCCGCGGGCGTGTTCGGCCCATTGGGCGAGGCGGTCACGGAGCTTGTGTCCCTCTGCTTCGTGGATGCGGGCGCGGAAGGCTTCCACGCGTTCGTTGCGGGCCCGTCGGCGCATGCGGATAACGATGGAACGGGTCATGATCGTGTCGGGCAGGTTGCCGAGTCCGGCGACCGCGACCCCGCAGTACGAGGGGAACGCCTGGACGGTCTGGTTGCCGCCGTCGCCGATGCACCGGTAGGTGACGCCGGTGCGGCGGTGTCCGGCGTTGAGGAACCCGCGCAGTTCCTCGTTGTCGCCGGCCTTGGGACCGAAGACGGTGTCGATTTCGTCGAACAGAATCGTGGGCCGGCCGTTCGGATTGGACACGGACCGGAACAGGGCGGCGGCGGACGCGTTGACGGCCGTCATGGGCTCGGGAACGAGGGTTTCCACGACTTCCAGCGCCCGCGACTTCCCCGAGCCCGGCTCCGGGGATAGGAACGCGAGGCGCGGGGTGGAGTCGAAGCAGTCGAGCAAGTGAGCGTGCGCGTCCCACAGCGCGACGGCGACGTAGGCGGCCTCGTGCGGGAAGACGTTGAAGCGGCGGTGGAAGGTTTCCACCTCGTTGAGCAGCGCGGCCCCGTCGATGGTGTCGGTCATGCGGCGGTCCTCCCTTTCTGGGGAGTGCGGAGCGGGCAGGTGTCGCGGTGGGCGGTGTGGTCCTCGATCAGGGCCAGTACGCGGGCTTTGCCGACGGCGCTGCGGTTCCTGCCGCACAGGCATTTCGAGGTGGCGGTCGGTACGGCTCCGCGCGGGGCGCAGATGTGCAGCCACGCGACGGGGTAGCGGCCGTCTCCGGTCTGCGGGTCAGGGCGAACGGCAATGGGGACGCCTTCGGCGACGCCCTTCGGCTCGCCCACGGCCGGAGTGTCCACAGGCTGTGGAGCGGCGTGCGGCGTGGTCGTGGTGGGGGTGATGCTCTTCAGAGGGGGGCCGGAAGGGGCGGTCATGCCGCGTCCCGCCGGCGCTGGTTGTGGGCGATGGACCAGTTGAGGGCGCTGCGGAGGGTGGCGCGGCACTGGGACGGCGGCAGTCCCACCGCCTCGCCTGCCTCCTGAAGAGCCTGCTCGACCTCGTGCCGGGGGAGGTCGCCCCACGCGATGAAGCGCCCCATGGCGCGCGCTGCCCGGAACAACCTCGCCTCGCGCTGGCCGAGTTGGGCTCCGGAGACGTTGCGGACCTCGTTGCCGAGCGCGGTATCCGCGTATCGGCGGGATTGTTCCGTTACGGGCGCTGCGGGGGCCTGTACGGGCTTGGGGGCCGGTTTCAGGATGCTCAGCAGCCACGAGGGCAGAGAAGCCGCCACGGGGCCGCTGACGGCTTCGTAGGGTCCGGCGGGGGTGATGCTGCCCGCGGCGACGACGTAGCCGCCCCATGCTCGGGTGTCGACCAACGGGGCGATCGTTCCTGCCGTGTTGGTCAGCCGCACCCCGGACGGCGCGGTGAAGTACAGGTGCTGGCCGCCGCTCGCGGTCCGGGTCCGGTAGGTGTCGGGGACGGCGTGGCCGGTGCGCTCGCAGAGCGCCTCAAAGGTCGCCGCGCCGTCAGGCGCGTCCCCATTGCCGTTGTCCTTGGGCATGTCGAGGTCGACGACCAGCAGCCCGGAAGGACCGGTAGCGATACCGACGTTGAACGCGCCCTGCGACCAGGTGGCGCGGATGCGCTCGGGGTCGGTTGTCGCGCGCTGCTCCCACTTCCGGTGGCCGCCCTCGCACGCTCCGGTGACCGGGCAGGTGGCCTCTCCGTGGAGGGCGGGGCGCTTGGTGCCGGGACGGAGCGGGAACACGTGCCAGTCGCGGTCGGCAGCGTTCAGCGCGGCGGCGAGTAAGGCCTCTCGCCGATTGTCGGTCGGTTGGGTCATGCTGGAGACCTCCACAGGTCTGTAGTGGGCAGGTGGACAAGGGCGGCCCCGGTTCTTTGGCGAGATGCGGGGGCCGCCCTTGGCGTAGCTACTGGTTCTGGGCCCAGAGGGCGTATTCCTGGCGGACGTAGCCGCACGGTTCGGCGGCGGCCCTCGGCTGCACCGCCCGGACCGGTCCGTCGTGGTGACCGCCGTTGCCGTCGCGGTCGTAGTCGACGAGCCGGCGAGCCGCTTCCGTGGCCACCTCGTCGGCGTCGCCCGTGATGCCGTCCTGTTCGTCGCGCAGCGCGATGCGGTCCAGCAACGCGGCCTTGCGCAGCCAGTACTCACGACCCGAGACCTCGCCGCTCGGCTTGTCGACGGCCGTACCGACGGTCCATCCGATCTCGCGGACGACGCTCGGGGCGAACGCGTACGCCGCTTCCGGAGTGGGCCACGGTCCCGGGTCGGCGCGGTGGTCGGCCCTGACGTAGAAGCGGTGCTGCTTGCCGTCGCGGGTGGGGCAGACGGTGACGGTGCCGGTCGTGAAGGTCTTGTCCAGTGCGGCGACGATGCGGTCGGTGTCGGCCGGGTCGCAGATGATGCGGATGTCGAACATGGTGCTCCTCTCGGGTTGGTCAGCCGTGGAAGTGGTTGCGCTTGAAGACGGCCTTGCGGATGTTGACCGTGGTCCCGCCGCGGTGGCCGCTCGCGCCGAAGACCTGCACGGCGACCCAGCCGCCGAAGATGACGGCGGCGAGGATGATGAGCTGGTGAATCAGCACGGCGAGTGCAGCGATGAACGTGGTGAGCAGCACCAAGCCACCGCACACCGCGCCGAACCCGATCCCCCCGAGCGCGATGTTCACCGCCGCAGGGGAGACAGCCGGCTTGGCGGCGACCGGTTCGGGCTTGGCTGACTCGATGGCGTAGCCGGTGACGACGCGGCCGTCGGGCAAGACGATGCTCGCCACGGCCGGGATGGCGTCGAGGTGCACGGGCACGAGCGGCATCGTGTGCGCGGAGGTGATCGGGGCGGGGTGGTGGACTTCCACGGCCGTCGGCTCGTATCCGGCCGGGCGGTGGTACGCGGTGGGTTCGTTCACGTCCTGGTCTCCCTTCAGCGGCCGGCGCCAGCGAGGGCGCCGGTGACGGCGGTGACGAGTTGGTTGACGGTGTCGCCGGCTCCGGTGCCGGCGAGGTAGAAGCCGAAGAGCACGGCGGCGACGGCCGCGCCGGCACCGAGCGCCCGGAAGCGCAGCAGCAGCGCGAGCACGGCGGCGAGCAGCAGCACGAGCGGGATGGTGATGACCATGGGTCCTCCCCTGGGGGTGGTCAGCGGGTGCCGGCGCGGTAGGTGCGCGCGGCGCGGTTGTAGATCCAGCGGCCGATGCGTATGCGCTTGCCGGTGGCCTGGCAGCGGCGGCAGTCCTTGCCGCGCTTGAGGCGTCCCTTGCGGTCGGTCTTGAAGGCGTGGCCCATGCCGTCGCACTTGCGGCAGTCGCCGAACGGGCTCAGCCAGCACTTGGCGCTGTAACTGAATGTGACGGTCAGCAGGAAGGTGGTAGCGAGGACGGGAAGGCTCATCAGGGGCCTCTCGGGCGGGTTTCGAGGGTTTTCGCAGGTGGGCCGCTAGGTGCTAGCGACCTGATCAGGGGCGATTTTGGTCGCTAGCAGGGTTGCTACCGGTAGCGACCCCTGCCGCTACCGGTAGCAACCCCTGGGACCTATCCGGCGTCCCGCTTCTTGTTGCGCTCCGTAATCGCTGTGGCGAGGTCCTCGCGCTTGATTCCGCGCTTGTTGACCTGTTCGCCGTCGATGCGGCGGCTGATCTGAAGCGTGCCGACGCCGAACGGCTTGAGGGCGTTGGAGAGGGCTTCGGCCTTGGGCTTGGGCTCCAGCTCGGCCCATGCGCCGTAGGCCTCGGGGCGCAGGTCGGCGAGGCGGTCGACGATGGTCTCGGACCACACCTTGGCTTCGCCCTTGCCGAGCACCTGTGCGACGTCGTCCAGGATGGTGGCGGACACTTCCGGGGCCGGGGCTTCGCCGGCCGCGTCGCCGGAGAGCGTGCCCTCGGCCTCGCGCAGCGCGGCGGCGCGGGTCAGGATGCGTTCGGCGTCGCGGCCGTCGGCGAGGTAGGTCCGCACGATCCCGGAGTCGTCGGACATTCCCTTGAGCAGGCCCACGCCCTTGTGGGACTTGAGCAGCTTGGACGCGTCCAGACCCTCGGAGTACGAGCCCGCACCGAGGATGGTGTCGGAGACCTGGTAGGCGCCGACGCGCAGCGCGAACCGCGCTTGGTGCTGGTCGCGCAGCTCCGAGGGGCACGCCTTGTCGTCCGGCTTCTGCGTGGACGTCATGACCGAGACGCCGACCGCCGGGGCGACCCGGGCGAGGTAGACCAGGAGAGAGAGGATCTCCTTGCCGTGCTCGGGGTGCTGCAAGTACTCCTGCACCTCATCGATCACGAACAGGATCAGGGGCATGTTCAGCTTCTTGTCCCGGCTGATCTCCGGGGTGAGCTTGCCCTCCGGGCAGACGTGCAGCGGCAGTTCGGAAAGCCGGTGGTACCGGTCCTCCACGTCCGCCTTCAACTCGCGCAGCGAGGTCAGCAGATGCCCCACCGGGTCGAACCCGTTCTTCGGCACGATGCCGAACGCGATGCGGTGGGCGACCAGCGCGAACTTGCGCCAGTCCGGCGACGCCTTCCCGTCGAACACGTACAGACGTACGTACGGGTCCAGCGCGGCAGCAAGCGCGATCGTGCGGGCAGAGAACGTCTTGCCCTGCCGAGGGACGGCGCCGACCAGCAGAGACAGCCACAGCAACGTGGCCATGACCGGGTTGCCCCGCTCGTCCACACCCCACGGGAACGGCTTCCAAAAGTCCACCCGAGTCGCCCCCAGCAACGGCGACTTGCCGGACGGAACGGCGAGCGGGTCACGGTCGGCGATCCAGTACGACACCCGCCGGCCGCTCGTCTCGTCCTTGTCCAGGAAGAGCTGAGTGGGCGCGATGTCCATGCCGGACGCGAGCCGGGCATGAGCCTTGACGGCATCCTCGAACGTCTTGCCGTACGGCAGATCCACCACGACGCGCCACCCGTCGCCGTCCCGACCGATCGGCCGGGGGAACGCAATCGACTGATCCTTGGTCGTCAGTCCGGACGCCTCATGAGCGCGGATGACGATGTCCGAGGACAACCTGCGCTTGCGGAACGTCACCTTGGCCATGTCGATCAGCGGCCGGTCCGCCGGGGCGCCGACCACACCGAGCGTGGTGGTCAGTGTGGCCACGGCCAGCAGGAGCAGCCACGACGGCGCCATGACGAACAGCGTCAGGGCGGCGGCGAGGCCGACGAACCCGGCGATCGTGGCGACGATCCCGCGCAGCCTCACACGGTCGTTGCGCTGCCGCGACAGCTTCAGATACTCGGCCGCGTCGTCAGCGGCCACGGCCGCGAGACGCAGGGGCTTGCCTTCCGAGTCGAACACCCACCGGCCGATCGCGGCCGACCAGCGCCACGCACCGCGCGGCGAGTACCACAGCACCTTCGGCGTGTAGATGCACGGCAGACGAACCGCGTGGAAGCCGACCACGGCAGAGTAGTGGCGGACCGCCCACCTGCGGACGGCTTTGCGCTGGTCGGGCAGCTTCACCCAGTCCGGCAGCACCGCAAACCGCGCCTTGTCCTTGGCCTCCATCCACTCCGCCACCGAGGGCGGGTAGACCTCCCGTGGCGGGTCGACCGTGGCACCCTCGGTGAGTCCTTCGGCCTCGGGGTCGTCGGTGTCGGGGAGTTCGGCCTCCCACTCCCCCGGCTTCACCACGCCCTCGGCAGGCAGCTCCGGGGCGGGGGCCGGGTCGGTGTCCTTCTTGAGCGGGAACGGCAGCACGTCGGCCGTCCGCTCGCCGGTGTCCTCCGGCTCGTCGGGGGGCGTGAATACGGTGGTCTCGGTCACGATGTATCTGCTCCTTCACGGGAGTCGAGGGCCCGACCGGTTGCTGTGGAAGGTGGGCGGTCGGGCCCAGCGGCGAGGGGTGGTTCAGGCGGGCAGCAGCGCGATGTCCGCGAGGCGGCCCTTGCAGCCGTTGGCGCCCAGCCAGGCGCCGATGTCGCGCAGGGCCCGGGCGCGGCAGTAGCCGTGCGGGCCGGTGACAGTGCCGGAGGCGAACGCGCGGCCCTGGCCGGGCACGGTCACCCACGCGTGCCAGGAGTAGGCGACGACGTGTGAGGCGTTATTGGTGCTGGTCACGGCGGTACTCCTCGGTGGTCAACGTGTTCAGGCAGCGCGCTGTTCGTCGTCGGGGTAGGCGCAGGGCACGCACATCAGGCGGCCTCGGGGTCGCTTCCGCGGCAGGACCAGGGCGAACAGCCGAGCGCGGCGCCGTCTTCGGCTTCCGCGTCGGCCGCGGCGTCGAACAGGTCGCCTTGCCGGTCGGCCCACTCACGGCGGGTCACGTGGTCGATGGGCGCCTGATCCAGCGGCAGCAGGCTGCGGTGCAGATACGGCTTGGCCTTGATGCCCCTCAGCTGGGTGTCACGGAGTTGCCGGTCAAAGTCGACCGCGTCCGCCCACTCCTCTGGGTAGTCGTCGCGCAGCTCGCGCCACTGCCGGTTGCCGTGGAAGGGGCAGCCGATGCACGCCGACTTGGGCGTCTCGCCCCAGCCGTGCGAACGCAGGTAGCGCAGGCAGTCGCTGCGCGTCCAGCCCTCACGGCCGTCCGCGGCGCCGTCCAGGTCGAGCAGCGGGAAGGCGTTGCGCAGGTACTTCACGCTGGCGTCCTTGGCCCGCTCGAACTCATCCCGGCTGATGCCGATGGCCTGCTCGACGAACACTCCCCGCGGTACCGGCTTGGGGTGCGGATAGCCGAGCATCGTGCGCACTGCGGCCTTGATGGGCTTGACCTTGTATTCCTCTGTGCACTGGCGCCGTACCATCGCGGCCCGTGTGCCCTCGCGGTCGATGACGAAGACCGGGATGCGGACGAACGAGCCGGGGTTGAGGGAGTCGGCGCGCAGGTTGCCGCTCACCCGCTGGGCATTGCCGCCCTCCACGCGCACGCGGTGGATGGGGATACCGGCGGGCTGGGCAATCTCGCGCTCCAGCCGGTCAAGGTGTTCGTAGACGCGGGCCGGTTCCCATCCGGTGTCCGCGAAGATTGCGGCATCCCACTTCGGCAACCGGCCCTCAGCCGCAAGCATCAACAGCGTGGTGGACTGCACCCCCGCACCCAGCGAGAGCACCCGTAGCCGCGGCGCCGTCATGCCGTCACCTCCTCACCCTGCGCGGCCCGATCGGCCCGCAGGGTCTCGCGCAGCGTCCGGGCGTTCTTCGGCGACGTGTGCACCGCGAGCCGGATCCCCTCGGCTGTCAGCTTCGCGTCCGGCCAGTCGGCGGTCACCGTGCGTGCTTCGGCGAGCAGTTGATCCGGCGTGCGCTTGGGTTGGCTCGATCGGGCAACCTCGGGAACCCGACCCGTCGCCCGGCGAGGGCGAGTCGACTCGGCCGCGGCCACCGGGCGCCGCTCGATCGCGGGGGCGGGAGTCGGGGCGGGGGTGGTCGGGACGGGCTTGAGGGGGAGAGTCGACTTCACGAACTCCACGGCCACCGGATCGGACATCCGCACCGAAGCCACGGGAACGGGCTGCGGGGTCGATTCCGCGAGGTCAGCCGTAGACCGATTACTCATGGTCTCGGACGATTCCTCCGCATTCGCGACCGGAGTGGGGATCGGGGCGGGGCGGTGGTGCAGCACCTTCGCGACCAGATCCGAGCCGAAGTAGATCGACCCGACCGGAAGCGAGGTGGCCAGCAGCACGAGCGCCCAGTTCGCCGGATCCCAGTCCGCGAGCCGTCCCCAATCGACCGTCCGGCCGTGCAGCTCGGGAACGAGCCCGTGGACGTAGTTGAGGACCAGCGAGGCGAGCGTGTAGGTGCCCAGCACCCGCAGCGCGAACGTCCGGTCACGGCCGGCCAGAACGAGAGTGGCGACCAGGGCGAGGGCCATGAGGCCGTCGACCACGAACGGGTAGAGCGTCGCGGCGGTGTGGTCCGCACCGATGGCGTTGGCGATGTCCCGCAACGCGTTCCACGAGACCCGGAACGCCATCGCGACGACCGCGACCAGCGCCGTCACCAGCAGGATCCTGCCCGTGCGGTTCATGCCGCACCCCCGAGGGCGAGCAGGGCCGCGAGGATGAGCAAGGCGCCGCCCGCGCGGGTCAGATGAACCGCGCGCCGCAGACCGGTGAACTTGGCGACGGCGATCCGGGACAGTCCCGCGATGTCCGCGGCCTGGTCGCCGGCGAGGGTGGCGCTGATCTCCTCGGCCGTGAGCGTCGCCCACAGCGGGAAGCCACGGCCACCGCCCAGGTTCGGCCGGACCGCCCGCAACAGCAGATCAGCCGCGGCGACCAGCAGCCCCATCCCGAGCCCGCCCACGACGTATGCGGGGACGGTCAGCGGGACGTCCTTGGCGACCGTCCACGATCCGGCGAGGACGGCGCCGACGAACGCCAGCAGCAGGCCGGTCTTGGTGTCGGTCCGCGCGATCTCCGCCTTCACCTCAGCGTGCGCGGCGGCGAGGTTCCCTTCTGGGGCGCTCACGCTCCCACCCCCGGAATGCGCATCGTGGTCATGTTCGCCAGCGCGAGGCGAGCGGTCAGCACCTTGCGGCGGGCCCGGCGGATGCGCCGCTGGTCCAGCTCGGTGGGGGTGCGGTCCAGCGTGATGATCTGCGCGTCCAGCAGCTCGACTTCCGCCCGGATCACGGGCATCTCGTGTGCGATGGCGTCCAGCTCTGCGAACGTCGGCTCGCGGTCGAACTCGTCGGCGGTAACAACCGCCTGGTCAGCACCGATGTGCTTCATGGGTCGTGGTTCCTCTCAGGGTGGTACGGCCCGAAAGCGCCCCCGGAGCAGCAACTCCGGGGGCGCGCGCCGTTGGTGGTGAAAAGCCGCGTGAACCGCGACGGTGAAGTGAGCTAGGCGGTCCTACTCGCCGTCGGTGTCCTCGGTGCTGGCGCCGCCGCCCATGACCACGTCGCCGTGGACGACGCCGCCGGACACGGCCACCTGATCGCCCAGGACCACGGAGCCGCCGAACGTGATGTTGCTGTCGCCGAAGTTGAAGACGGCGCCGCTCTTGCTGTCGCTCATGTGCTTCTCCTCTGTGCGTTGCGGACTTCCGCAGCGAGCTGCGGTGGATGGGTGGTCTCTCTTTCGGGGACGCGGCTGCCGGTTCAAGGAACAGCTCGCTAGGGCCCCGTTGTAGGCAGAAACCTTCTGCCATCCGGACTGCCAAGGGATCGCCTGAAACAGGCGACTGTCCGGTGCCCTCCCCCCGTCCGATGCGGGGCTCCTGGTCGTGCGGTCTTGCAGGTCAAGCAGTTGCGAACACAGCCGGTGAAGCCCTTCCGGGCCGCTCGTTCCGACGCAAGTTCAGATTGACCTAGGTCAATCTAACTGTCAAGGGGATCCACTGGAGGAGCTGAGATTGACCTAGGTCCGGTTATTCTCGAAGCCATGGACCAGAGCCCCGAAGCGCCCAAGCAGACGCCCACGGCCAAGGAGATTGCGGCGGAGTACCGCGAGAAGATCACGGGCCCCGACCGCGAGTACGCCCCGGGCGACCAGCTCCCCGCAGCCCGCAAGCTCGCCAAGGAGCTTGGCGTGCAGCTCATGACCGTTCAGAGCGCGTTCGGTCAGCTCCGCGATGAGGGGCTGGTCCTCACTCAGCAGGGCCGCGGAACGTTCGTCCGCGATCCTTCTGTGCCCCTCGGCACAGAGCCGGGTAGCAGCCCGGCATTCACTGCCTTGGCGGCAGAGCTCAGCACGATTCACGACGCCCTCCACCTACTCGGTCAGCGTCTGGATCGGCTTGAGCGGCTTGTGGGTAGCGAGACTCCACCGTCGCAGTGAGTTCGTCCGCGCGCCTCAGCAGGCGTTCGACCTTGACGCGCGCCTCGCTCAAACTCGCCTTAATGAAAGCGAGTTCAGCAGGAGTCATGCCTTCCAGCTCGCCGCTTCGCTCATTGATCCCTGGCATGCCAATGAGCATGTGGCCGGGAACGGCAGAGGACCCGGACAGACTGTCCGGGTCCTCTTTCGTTGCAGGCTAGGAGGGTTGACGACTCGTCACCGAGTGGCCTCGTCCACTGCGTCCAGCACTGCCGCCCACGGGAGCTCACGCCCCGCCGGCGCTTCTCGTGGCTCGTACAGCGGCCACACGTCGGGGCCGTAGACGACGTGCACGCCTCCAGCCCGGAGGGTGTCGATGTGGCGCTGCCATGCCGGGTGGCGGGCGTGCGCCGCGTTCACCCGCGGGAAGACAACGACGGGCAATCCGAGAGTGCCGATAGCCTCGCCCACCTGCGTCAGTGCCTGGTTGTCCATCAGGCCCGTCGCAAGCTTGGCCACCATATTGGCCGATGCGGGGGCGACCACGTAGCAGTCAACCGGCGGATGCGGTCGAGTGTCGCCGGGCAACCGCGGCTCGTCGCGCACGGGGAGACCGGTCAGCTTTTCTAGCCGCTCAACCTCGCCGCTCAACCGCAGCCACTGCCCCGCAGTCGGCGTCAGCGTGACGGCCACCTGCCATCCCCGCTCCATCGCGGGCTCAACGAGACCGGTACGCAGTGCTTCTACGCCTCCAGCCGCGGACCCGACGACTCCGAGCACCCCGCGCTTGCCTGAACTCACTGCACCGCCCTGCACCGTTGAGCCATCACGAACACCTCGGACGAACGGGAGCCACCAGTAACTGGAGACTGTTTGATCAGGTCCCGCAGTGTCTCGCGCACCCTGGGATTGTTGCGTACGAGCTGCGGCGATGTGCGCTCAGCGGTACGCAGCTCCGCGAACGCCTCATCGCCTTGTCCGGCGAGCGACAGGGCTCGCGCAAAGTCGATTCGGTGCGACACGCTGCGCTCCTGCGGCATGTGGTCCACGTTGATCCGCCCGTGTTCCACGACGTACGACACGTTGTCGAGGTCCAGCTCAACAGACAGGCGGTGGAGCAGGACGTTCGTGGGGCCAAAGCCGGTCTGCCAGTAGTTCTCATCCGACCCGAGGTCGTCCGCAAGTTCTTCGGCTCGGTCCAACAAGCCCGTTGCGGTGGGACGGTCCTGGTGGCGTGCTGCCGCCACAGCGGCGCGCAGATGAATCATCCCCAGCAGGCTCAGTGCCGCCGGGTCGCTCTCAGCGACCCGCGACGACAGCCATGCTGCGGCTGTGTTGCCCAGCTCCAACGCGTCGTCATACCGCCCGTTGGCCAGCAGGGCGTGTGTGCCGGACCGGGCGGCCGACGCCAACACAAGCGGGTCGTCCGACTCGTCCGCAGCCCGCATCGCGCGCTCGGCAGCAAGCCATGAGATGTCCGACTCGCCGATCTTCGCGAGCGTCGTTGCTGCGAGGTGGTGCGTCCGAGCCGACACCGCCCAGCAGTCGCTACGGTCCTCACCGCGGCGCGCCGCTCGCTCCTCAAGCTCCTGCGCCGTCTGGAGAAGCGCGGGAAGAGCGGCGATGACGCTGCCAAGTCGCCCACCCTGGTAGTCGTTCCATGCTTGCTCCACACGCACAGCCACGGGGGCGGGCGTCGGGAGCTGCACCTCGGCTTCACGGCCGAAGAGCAAGCGCGACAGGCGCCGCGGGCTCATGAGCGCGTCGCGCACGGCCGGCACGTCGTCCTGCTGCCTCTCGTCCTCTACAAGCACGGTCTGACCGAGCAAGTCTCCGAGGGGCACGCGCAGGATGCGCGACAGCTCAGCGAGCATGTCGATACGGGGCGGCTTCCGGCGCCCAGTTTCGATCTTGGCCAACCAGTCAGTGCTGTAGCCGACCAGCCCAGCCAGAACCTCTTGCGTGTAGCCGCGGCGCTTACGGTAGAACGCGATCCGCTCGCCGATGCTGAGGTGATCTCCGAGACCACGCATTGCGTGCTGCCTCCTGCTGGTTGGGGGCCGGTTTCACGGTACAGAGCCGGTGACGAGGCGGGTAGTTCGCCTTGCTCACCGTTGCAGCCAGTACAAGCGTGACGCGCCCAAAGCGAAGAGACCCGGACACAGTGTCCGGGTCTCTGATCTCGTGTTTCCCGCTCGCCGATGCGCAACGCAGAAGCCCGCGTCACTCTGGGCGTCACTGCGGCACGCGAGGGACTTGGAGCAGGCACTCACCATGGGCGAACGGGCCCTCGAAGGGGATCGGCAGTCGGTGCCATCGCTCATCATGACCAGCCGGGAGCTAGCTGCCGAGATGAAGCGCCGGTATGCCGCAGAACCTGCAGCGCGGGACTACCTCGCACGACTGCATGCCGTCGGCCAAGAGAAGCCCGGGTTCCTACCTCAGTGAACGCTCACGACGGCACTATGCAGGATCGGGAACAGGAACTCGCTCTGGAAGATCTCTAGCAGCCCGCGGAGTAAATCTGCTGCAGGCACGGGGCGAGCGCCGGTACCGTCTCGACATGGCATCTTCGCTCACCTTCGACAACCTTCTCGCTGGGGCTAGGAAGTTCGCCGATTCCGCTTTGGATGCGCACGCCCACGACGACGACGAGGTTTTCGTCCTTCACGCCGGTGTAAGCATCGAGCGGCTAGCCAAAGCGGCATTGGCTAAAACCACTCCCTTCCTCCTTATGGAGATGAAGGGAAACGACGACATGCTTCTTCATTTCGCGGGTCTGCAGGAGACGCCCCGCGTGCGCACGATTGGGGCATCCGGAGCCATCGCGAGGCTCAAGAAGATGGGCTGCTTGCCGCAGCGGGATTCTGAGCTGGACGATCTGATCGAGTTGCGAAACGGCGTCGCCCACTTTGAGGCGGGAACACCGAACGACTCGGACCCCCTTGCCACCTTCGCTCGCGTGACGAATCAACTGCTCGATCACCTCCAGATAGATCATCAGGAGTATTGGGACAACTGGATCGACATCGTGAGGATCGCCATCAACGAGTTGATCGAGAAGGTGGAGCGAGATGTATCCCGCCGAATCCAACAGGCTCGCTATCGGCTCGAAGAACGCTTCGATGATCTCCCGGACGGGTCCCTTCTTTCTTTCGCATCCCTCAAGGAGAGAAGTACCCACTATGGGGTTTGGATCGACAACAACAGCGATCTCGTAATTAATCACCGACGCCCCTGCCCAGCATGTGATCACGCTGGTGTCCTGGTAACCGGTCGGCCAGTAATGATCAGCCAGAATGGTCCTGGGATGGCCGAGGCAGTCCAATTCTGGTGCGGGGTCTGCGACCTCGCGCTCGAAGGCGCAGAGGCACTTAAGGCTGCGGGCTTCGACATAGAGGTTCCGCTGGTCAAAGAGGACGGCAGTCGCCTCTTCACGCCAGAGAACGAGATTCGGATGCATAGCGCTCTTCCGCAATCCGCCCTCAAGCCCACAATCACCTAGTGAGAACTAGAGATATTTTCAGGGTACTTCCGGACGGACAATGAACCCTGACGGGTTTTGCAGAAGATACCTGTTACCGCGCCTGACGAGGCTTCCGGTCACTGACACGGTGGCACCACTCTCATGGGCGCGAGTTGCTAGAGAATAGTCATCCTCGGTCAAATCGAGCCAGACGCGGCGCAGGCGATCATTCATGCCACCTTCGATGATCCCCGCGATGCTAATTTCACCCGCCCCGAGTGCGCCTTCCCTGTGAAGCCTGACCACTGCACCCACAACTGTGACGTCGTCTTCTGGAGCCGCAGCCCTCATCTCTTGAGCAGCCTCGCGCAGGACAACTACCTGATCCCGGTTCAGACTGATGGGCTCCGTCGGCTCGACCGGACGCGACAAGGCCCAGGAGAAATCGATTCGCGCTTCCCCTCCTTCTCTCGAAGTAAATCCAGAAATAGCCTCACAGAGGTTGGCATTGACGCCCTTTTCCGCACGGCGCGTAAAGGCATCGATTCCCTCTCGCCGTTGAATAATGTCATCAGCAGCCCAAACAGCTTCTCGCGTGGCTTCCATAAGCTTGAGGGAGACGCGGCGCTCAAACGGCTGACTCAACAACCTTATCTGCGGGTGATCGATCTCGATCTCGGTCTGCCCAATTCGCGGGGGCACCGGAATGTAGACGGTGAGGATATAGCTGCCCTCGAAGGTCGGCCCCAGGCGCACAGTGCGCATAAATTCTAGAGCCTTAGTCGGCTTACGAGCAGGTTGAACCAGTCGAGGTTGATCGGCGCTCTCCGACACGGCCCCAGCCAGGACCCATTGCCGCAGACTCTCAAAAGCCTTCACACCTTCATCGATTGGCGTGGTCCCAGGGTCGGCATCCGGGTCCGTGTGCACGTACTGCACATCCGCGTCGGAGATGGAGATCTCAAGGGAGATTTGGGTCTCGCTCCTCCCCTCAGCAGCGGAAAGAGTCTTGAGCAACTGTCGAATGTAAGACAGGTAGCCCCGCATCTGCCGATGCCGGGGCACGAACGCTTCGTAAGACTCGTCATGGGATACCCACAGAGTCCCACCCTGATCTTCCTGCGGGAACCAGCCGCGGGATGCCAAATAGAGGGAGATACGTTGCGGATCACTCGCTTGAGCGAAGTGAAATCCTCCAAGGTCGGTAATCATCCCGCAACCCTCCCTTCTTCCGGCGCATCGCCTTTAACTAAGCGAGTCAAACTTTCAACGGTGAGCAAATTCCCCTTGGGGACATGAACTGATTTACTCGACTGAAGGTCCGGATCAACAGGATCGCGGTCCATTAGGTCGACCCAATAAATGGCGTGGTGGAAATTACTCGACAGTTCGCTCGAGAGTACATAAGCAGCTTTCGAAGCAGGCGTGTGAGCCAAGAAGAGGTAGCGCCTGGTCGGCAGGTCCACACCCACTCGCCCGATCAAGTCATTGTAGTTCTTCACGGGGATTGGATAAGAGAAAGAATCCCCCACATAGGTAGGATTGCAACAAGACTTCACTTGCGCTTCGATCAGCGGATATCGCATCGTCTGGACTTTCCCAGGAAAACCGATCTGGATGTCGACACCATCAACATCGAGACTTCGCTTTCCTGGGTTCAGGCCCGCCGCGCAAGAGAGCGCCCAGACGAGTCCTTCAGCAAAGTGCCCCTGCCAAACCTCGCTGTTCAGCCCCACCCATTGCCCCCTTGCCGCAGATCGCAGCACTACCCCTTGACTGACCATAGTCATCGAAGGATGACGATCAGCGCAACGGGGCTGGAAGACAAGAAAGGATGATCTTGCCATCTGGGGCTCCGACCACGGCACTACCTCTTGGACTGATGGCACCCCAGTGTGGCGGTTCCTTTTGCTTCTCGCGCGCTCGCACCGGGCCTGTCACTCCTTCGGGCGCAGACGGCTATGTGCGTGTCGCCACTCAGCCGTCCCCCTCCCTTCGACACGCAGTCAACTGAGGTCGGATGGCTAGTCACCAGGGCGGACGCTCGGTCAGAGTGCGACAGGCAGGGGGCCAAACAGGGGGCCAAATGAGGCAGCCGCGCGGAGACCGTCCCGGACGCTAATGGACGATGCCGGAGCCGAACGGGCAGGTCAGTGAACGCGAAGCAAGGTCACGACGGGTGCCGATCGCGTTCGGGACGAAGAGGTCGTGGGTTCAAATCCCGCCACCCCGACAGCTGAAACACCAGGTCAGGCCCGGTTTCCGGAAACGGAAACCGGGCCTGATGCGTTCCCTGGACCGTCTTGGGAGTGAGCGGGGAGTGGATCATTACACGCACCCAGGGGGCACCATAAAATTGGGCGACGCAGCCAGTTGCTCACATCCACCGCAAGCATGATCCGCCCGTCGGCCGCCCGCGGCAGCGGCGTGGAGGCAAGGAGCCTGCGCAGGCGGCGCGGCTCCAGCCAGCCGTGATTGACCGCGTCGTACATCGCCCCGTGTCCACGCCGGTGCTCGGCCGTGAGCGTCAGCTCGGCCGGCGATGTCACCGGACCGTCCGCACACAGCACCGCGTCGGTGAGCTCGAAGAGCGCATCCGCCCGGGTGTAGAGGCAGTCGTAGAACTCGACACGAAACCGGGTGGTGCTGGTGCGGAACGTGCGGGTGATGAAGCTGGCGGACCGCCGCATCCTGGTGGACTCGATGGCCGGGGACTCCGTGGTGACAGCGGAGGCGGTGAGCGTCCCGTCGTCAACGGCGCGCAGCAGGAGCCGTGCGGTGTCGTTGTCAACGTAGACACCCGCGGCCTCGGGGTCGGTGGTGTCGACGCCCTTGTCCGTCTCGGAGCCGCGGAGGAAGCGCAGCATCTGGTCGGGCCCGACGGGGCCTTCGAAGCTCTCGGGCAGCGCACGCCAGACGGCACGGCGGACCCCGCCAGGTCACGGCGACGATGGTGGCGCTGTAGCCTTCGTCTGGTTCACGTCGCCGATCGTCTGCCATAACCGCAGCGCCCGCCCGCGGTGCTGGTGCGCCAAGTCGTGGACGCCGGCGGCGGCGTCCAGGTCGCCGATCAGTTGCCAGCACGCGGCCTCGTCCTGGCGGTCGCCGTGCCGGTGGAACAGGTCCGCCGCGCGTTCCAACGCCGGGCTCGCCCGGTCCCGGTCGTGCTGACCGGCGTAGACGCGGCCGACTTCCAGCAGCGTGTACGCGGCGCACCGCTCGTCGGCCAGTTCCTCGAAAGTGGCCAACGCCTGCCACAGGCAGCGCAGCGCCTCGTCCGGATCACCGCGCCGATCGTGCAGCCGGCTGAACCGCCGCAGCACGACCGCCACCCGATGCCCGTCGTCGAGCGCCCTGGCCTGCCGCAAGGCCCCGTCGAACCAGGACTCCGCCTCGTCGAGTTCGCCCTGCATGAGCCGCATCACGGCCATCGAACAGGACAGCTGCGCTTCGAGGTGCCGGTCGCCCTCACCGACCGCGATGGCCAGCGCCTGCTCGATACGATCGACGGCTTCGTCGTAACGACCCTGCACCCGGCTGACCGTGCCCAGCATCGCCACCGACAACGCCTCGCCGCGCTTGTCCCCGCCGTCCTGGCACAGCCCGACGGAGGACTCCAGGGCACGGGTCGCCCCGTCGAACTCGTCTCGGTAGATGTGCAGCTGGCCAAGTCCGCGCAGCAGCACCGATGCGCCGCGCACGTTGCCGGCGGCCTCGGCCGCGTCCAACGCGATCCGGTGCCCGTGCTCCCAGTCCTGATACAGGCACCGGTGGTCGTAGTAGGTCACCGGGCCGGCCGCCAGCTCCCAGGCCAACTCGTCCAGTCCCCAGTCCACGGCCAGTTTCACCGCGCCGAGCAGGGTGTCGCGTTCCACGTCGAACCAGCCGACCGGGTCGGCCATCAGCCGGTCCACGACCGTGTCGGGTAACGACCGGCGCGGCGCCGAACCGGACTCGCCGACCAGCAGCCCGGCCGGCAGCCGATCGGTGCCGCGCCCGGCCAGATCGAGCCAGGCGGACAGCACCCGGACAATCGCGTCCCTCTTGTCCGCCGCCGGCAGCTGGGCGGCGATCTCCACGGCACAGGTCCTGATCAGGTCGTGCAGCCGGTAGCGCGGCTGGCCGATGGCGTCGGTGGCGGTCAGCCGCACCAGGCTGGCGTCGACCAGGGTGTCCAGCACCTCCTCGGCGTCCGAGCGGTCCAGCAGCGGGCCGAACACCCAGCCGGGCAGGGTGTAGGCGCCGAGCAGACCCAGCAGGCTCAGCGCGCGCACCGCGTCGGCCGGCAGCAGCCGCAAGCTCAGTTCGACGCTGGCTCGCACGCTGAGATCCCCGATCCTCAGCTCGGCCAGCCGCCGGGACTCGTCCTCGATCCGTTCCCGCAGCACCCGCAGCGACCAGGCCGGGCGGCCGGTGAGCTTGGCGCTGGCGATCCGGATCGCCAGCGGCAGGTTGCCGCAGCAGTCGAGGATCGCGTCGGCCTCCGCCGGTTCCCGCTCGACCCGCCGCCGCCCGACGATGCCGGTGAACAATTCCCGCGCCTCTGCCGGGCTCAGCACGTCCAGGTCGATGTGCCGGGCGCCGGGAAGTTGCGTCAGCAGAGTGCGGCTGGTGATCAACACGGCACAGCCGTCGGCCCCCGGTAGCAACGGCAGCACTTGATCGGCGTGACCGGCATCGTCCAGCACCACCAGCATCCGGCGGTCCGCCAGCAACGACCGGTAGAGCGCGGCCCGTTCGGACAGGCCGTTCGGGATCGCGCTGCCGGCGATCGAGAGTGCACGCAGCGCCTCGGCCAGCATCAGCGCCGGGCCCCGCGGCTCGTCCGATGTCCCGGCGAGGTTGAGGTAGAGCTGGCCGTCGGGGAAGGCGGCGCTCGCCAGCCGCGCGGCGTGCGTCACCAGACAGGACTTGCCGACACCGGGACCGCCCACGATGACGGCCACCGGGGCCCGGTCCGGCGCCGACGCGTCGAGTAATCGGGCGACCTGGGCCAGCGCGTCGGCTCGGCCCACGAAGTCGGGTACATCGAGCGGCAGTTGACGCACCGGCATCGCCATAACCGGTTCGGTGGCCGCCGCGCCAGGACTTTCCGGTCGTGTGTCCGAGGGACCGCTCGCAGGGGCAGAGGCCGCCAGGGCGGGATCGGCGACCAGGATGCGCCGATGCAGCGCCTGGATCGGCGGGGTGGGGTCGACGCCGAGTTCGCCTGCCAGTGTCTGGCGCAGCCGCTCGTACACCTGCAGCGCCTCGCCTTGTCGCTGGCACCGGTAGAGGGCGACCATCAAGTGTTCAGCGACGTGCTCGTCGTAGGGGTGCTCGCGTAGCAGGGCGGTCAGCTCCTCGATGACCTCACGATGACGCCCCAGGTCGAGTTCGATGCTCAGGCACTGTTTGTGCGTGGCCGCGCGTTTCTCGTTCAGCCGTGCCGCATCGAGCTCCAGTACCCGGCTGGAGATGCCGACCAGGGCGTTACCGCGCCAGCAGGCCAGCGCGCGCCGCAGCGCGACAGCTGTCTCGAACGGGGCCTTGTGCCGTTCGGCGAGGTACCGCTCGTGGTCGAACTCCAGTAGGTCGAGCTGATCCGGGGCCAGGTGGATCTGGTAGCCGCCGCGCCGCGTGCTGATCAAGGAGCCGGGTGCTCCGCACGCGGCAAGGTTGCGGCGCAGCCCGGAGAGAGCGTCCTGGACCTGGCGGACCGCGGTGGCGGGTGTTTTCCCGTCCCACATCACGGCGACGAGCCGTTCCCTGGCGACGACGTTGTTGGCGTCGACCAGAAGCGCGGCCAGCATCTTGGCCTGCCGCGGTCCGTCGAGCCGGACCTCGCGCCCGGTGATCTGGGCGTGTAACGGCCCCAGCACGCCAAATCTCATGTTCCCCCCGGCACTTCACAATCAGCGCCGATTCCCTGGCTGACCTGGCACTAGGACGAATCTAGGACGGCCGACGGACCCGTGTCCATAGCGTCACCGTGGGGCACTCAGCCGTTCCCGTGCAACGAAAGGAACAGCAATGAAACGTTCGGTCAAGGCAGTAGTGGTGGTCGCGACGACGGCCGTCGCCACTGTCACCTCTACCGGAGTGGCCCAGGCCCATGGCTGACCGATGGGTTGGTAGGACCGCGGCTTCTCACCGGCCAAGCGGCAACGCCCAGCCGAGGCAGCACGGTCGATCTGAGCCGAAGTTCGTCACCGACGCAGGAGTGCGCCGGATGAGGAACGAGGCTCACGCTCGTTGGTCTCGCGAACTACGCCAAAGCGTCGACACTGGAAGGTACTTATGAGTTTCAAGAAGGCACTCACCGTCTCGGCAGCCGTTGCGGCCTCCCTGGCCGGCAGCCTCCTCACCGCGTCCGGCGCCCATGCCGCCACCCCGTCGTCCAGCACCGTCGTCTCCCCGGCGTACAGCGCACACGCGTGCCGGTCATGGACTACGCACGACTACGCGTACGTCACCGGCAACGTCTGGATCGACTCCTGCTACTACGTCGAGAACAACGGTTACACCATCTCCGCCACGATCCCGTTCGAAAACTACTCCACCAGCACCGTCGAGTACTGCGCGCACGCGATCGACGTCAACACCGGCCGCTGGGCTCACGACTTCGGTTGCGACTACCCGACCAACGCCTCGTCCGGTACGGCTTACCCGGGAAGGTACGGTGGAGCGGCCGGGTACAGCCAGTACTGGAATGCGCCGGCGGGCACCTACGTGGTCTCGGCCGGGTTCTGGCTCAACGGCCATTACTACGGCGACGTACAGAGCCCGAGGACCACCATCGGAGCGCACTAGCCCCACCAGGGCCGAGCGGGCGCCGTTCCGAGGCACAAGGCTGGTGGCCGCCCGCCCGTTCAGCAAAGGGTCCTGGCCTGAAGACGCCGTCCTAGCGCCGCTGGCGAGGCGATCGGCGAGAACCTCCACAAGGGCCTGACGCCTCGCCCCCTACAGCCTGTCCTGTGACCACCGTGCCCTGCGTGGCACGGTGGTCACCGGCTACGGGCCCAAACGCGCCTCGTACGACAAGTAGTGACTGCCAATCAGCCCAAGCCGGGGTGACATCCCCTTCAGGGGGTTCCTCCGCCTGTACGCCCCCCCACACACACACCGCACCGTTCGGCGCCGACGCGGATCGAGGAGAGGCGGGATCCTTGGTCGACGCGACAGCGGTCCGGATGTGACCGGCTCCACGGATCTCTCAAGCTCACGCGACGAGACCGGCGCCACCGGCCCGCAACTCAAGCGGAAGCTGACCGAAAACACGCGGCGCCATGAGTTGTCTCTCCGAGCGCTGATCTGGTGACCTGTCCGTACGCTGCGCGGTTGGTCCGCTACTGCGTCGTGACCCTGCCAGCTGTGGCTCCCGTCGACGAGGTTCCGGCACCTGACCAACGCCTTAACCGCAGGTCAGCCATATAAGTTGAGTTTTCCGGTCCGGATGTCGAGGTGTGGGGGGAAGTAAGGGGTGGAGGCCTTGAGTTCCGACTCAGGAAGTGACTGACGGCGGGCCAAGAACGTGCCTGCCCAGTTCGCCGTCCTCACAGCGGTGTCGCAGGTCCTGATCCCTGAAGCACGGCGCTCGCGGCCCGCCCCGGTGTCCAGAGGCCTGTACGACCTGGCCCAGTGGCAGCGCCGGTGGGAGCGCGCGGTGGCCGACCTCATCGGCGACCACGCCGCGACATCCGCGGAAGAGGAGGCGCGACACCAGGCCGAAGCCCCGACTGTTCCGGGTGTGTGCCCATACCGGGGGCTGGCTTCGTACCGTCATCATGACGCCCGCTGGTTCTTCGGCCGAGAGCGGAGTACGGATGCCCTCATCGCTCAGCTCCACGCAGCCGAGAAGACGGGTGGCCTGGTCATGCTCGTGGGCGCCACAGGGGCGGGAAGATCCTCCCTGCTGAACGCGGGCCTGGTGCCCGCACTGCAGATTCGAGGAGGCCTTCACCCTCTGCTGGCCGGCGACCACGGGGACGAAGAGGTCGTGGGTTCAAATCCCGCCACCCCGACAGCTGAATAGCAGTTCAGAGGGCCCTTACCGGATCGGTAAGGGCCCTCTGGCGTTGCCGCGTGTCTATCTGCGTACCCCCACACACACGATCACGTCATGGCCGGGCCGCATACACGGGCGTCATTGCAGACTGTGCCCCTTGCGTGTCTCGGACGTGGTCACAGCCCGGCGTGCCAGTCCCGCTTCAGATCGCCCGTGTCGAATACGCTGCGAAGACGTCCAGTCCGGCGTCCTCGACAACGCGTACGCACAAGGGAATGCCGCCCGGTGGCGGCTCTTCACGTCGGTCCGGATGGCGCGGCTGCCGGATGCGGAAGGGGTGTGGCATGAGGTCCCCAGGTGTGCATCTACGGGAGATCACCGACGCCAACCGGGATGCCGTTCGTGCCCTCCGGGTCCGACGGGACCAGAAGCAGTTCGTCGCCTCCGTGTCCAGGTCGCTCAAGGAGGCGGCAAAGAAACCGGAGGCCAATCCCTGGTACCGCGCCGTATACCGTGGCGACGAGCCAGTCGGTTTCGTGATGCTGTCGTGGAAGCCGCCGGCCGGTCTTTTCAAAGGGCGGCACTTCCTCTGGCGCCTCCTCATCGACAAGCGGTACCAGCGGCGAGGGGTCGGCCGGGAGGCGCTCACGCAGATCGCCGCCCTGGTTCGCGCGGACGGCGCCACCGAGCTGCTGACCAGCTACGAGCCCGGTGACGGCGAACCGTGGCCCTTCTACCAGAGGTTCGGGTTCGAGCCCACCGGGGAGACGGACGACGGTGAGATCGTGCTGCGGCTGACCTTCCCCGCCGGGTGAGCTCACATGGGAAACCGCGGACGGTTTTGACCGCCCGCGGTCGCATCACGAAGAAGCTGGTGGGCAGGCACCTGGAAGTCGATGCCCCGTGCGCGCAGGTTCGAACGTTCCCTGCCCGACCCCCTGGCCGACCTTGGAAGGGCGCGCTGTCTCCAAGAGCCGGCCTCGGTCTCGTCGGGTCCGGCTCTTGCCGTGCTCCCGCACCGCTGCGGGATCCCGGTCCTTGGCCTCAATCCGGGCGGCGAGGACATGGGACCCGCAACCGTCTGCTCGGTTGGATCAGGCGTTGGGACGCTTGCCGTGATTGGCCTTCTTCTTCTTACGGGCCCGTCGCTTGTTCCCTCGCTTGGCCATGGTGCATATCTCCCTAATCCAGTACTTTCTACGCCTTCGCCAGTCTAGATTTGGAGCGGCGTGTCCGCATCAGCGGTGCCGCGGGTACAGCGCCCACATACCGGCGCTCCGCCACCCCGGAGCAATCACTGGCCTCTGTCGAACGCGCGTCGAAGCCGCCCAGGCCGAGTGATCGTTCCCTGGGCCGTCTCCGGGCCGTGCTAGGCCCTGTCGTCAAATTCCCGTCTGCCCCGCGACGCCATGCACGGCCCGCCCTCCGGGCGGACGACGGGAATGTGACGACAGGACCTAGGCCGCCCGAGGACACTCAACGGAGACCAGCAGTGACAGACGAGCCACAGCCGCCGGCAGCTAACCCCCGCAGAGCAGTACGGGCGGCTCGCCGCTGTGCTGGAGAAGGACCACGCGGTCCCCGGCGCAGCCGCGATCTTCGACCAAGCGCTGTCGTGCGGGCCGGCCACGACTGTCGCTCACCAGTGGCCCGGGCAGTCTCACCGGATCGGTGAGGGCCCTCTGGCGTTCGATCGACGTCGACGACTCTCCACGATCGACCTGATCAGGGTGAGGAGACTCGACCGCTCTCAGTACGTGGCTATCGGACGTCCACGAAGTCGCCGGCCGCGTTGACCGCCGGAGTCGTCGTCGTGCCCGCGAAGCTGTAGCGGAAGTAGCCGTCGGTGGAGGCGATGACGGTCGTCTTGAGGTTGCCCGTCGAGTTGGTCTTGATCGTCTTCACCGTGGTGTAGGTGTTGCTGCCCTTCTTGCGGAACTGCAGCTTCACCGACTGGTTCGTGTAGCCGTGGTACTTGTTGTCCTCCCAGTTGGCCCGGGAGAGCTTGCCGGTGACCGTGATGGTCTTGCCCTTCTTCACCGGCTCCGGCGAGGCGTTGACCGTCAGCGTCGAGTAGCGCTGCACCTTGAACGTGGTGGCCGCGTCCCGGTGGATGTAGTCGTAGTCATGGGCGGAGACCAGCGTGGCGAGGTCCCAGGTGGCCGCCGCGCTGTTGTTGACGAAGCCGGTCGCCGCCTGGGGGTCGAAGGTCAGCGTGCCCGTGCAGGTCGACGTGGTGGCGCTCGCCTTGACGCACGTGATGTCGCCGTCGTCGTACCAGATCTGCGCGAAGTTCGGCTTCGGACCGAAGGCGCTGATGTAGGTGGTCTCGGCGATGCCAGAATCGTCCGACGCGGTCACGGAGACCTTGGCGGTCACCACCTTGGTGGTACCGACCACGACCGGCTTGCCGCCGTTGACGACGACCTTGTCGATCGTGATGTTGCCCGAGCCGCCGTCTTCCGCCTGGGCGGCGGTGGCACCGAATGCGGGGGCGACCAGCACGACGCTGGTGCCGAGCAGGGCAAGGCGCGTGGTTGCGCGCATGGATGTCCCCCTATGGAGTCCTGGTTGATCACAGGGAGCGTACGGCGTTGGCCAACGGTTCACCACGGTGTTGTTTCGACGCAGGAGGGGCCGGTGAGGGTGACGCATCCCCCTGTGCGCTACGGTAACTCGCTTTTGTCGCGCACCTATGGGGGGTTTGATGCGACGAACCACAGCAGCCGCGAGTGTCGTCACCGTACTCGTGCCGCTTCTCCTGGCCGGCGCTTCCACGGCGTCGGCCGCAGCCAAAGGGTCAATCACCGTAAGGACGTTGGACCGGAGCGGCAAGCCGGTTTACGCCCAAGTGGCGGTCTACAACACGAAAACGAACGACTTCCGCTACATCGACAGCAACAAGGCGACGTCACTGCCCAACGGCAGCTACGAACTCGTCACGTCCTTCACCGACGCCGGGGATGACGGCGCCACCGTCGGCGGCCACAGTGTGACGGTCTCCGGGTCCACGAAGACCACGTTCGACGCCCGGAAGGGCCGCCCGGTCAACGTCTCGCTCAGCCCGAAACCGGGCGGCGGATACGACCACACGGTCAGCGCGTACGTCTGCGCCTCCGACAACAGCCCCGCCACCATGGGCATTTCGGCGGAGGCAGGTGACCTGTACGTCATCCCGACGAGCAGCAAGGCGTACGAGGTGTCCTACGGCACCGCGTACCAGCCACAGTCGGCGACCGGCGGGGACTTCTGGCTGGCCTCCGCCACGCACAGGGGCGGCGTGCCGTCCGGGGTGTCCGCGACACTCAAGAAGTCCGGGCTGACCACCCTCAAGGTGTCTGCCCGTTCCGGCCCCGACAGCGGACAGGCGCAGTTCTCGTTCAGCTACCAGTCGACGGGCGGCGACGGCTGCTCGATGTCCACGAACTCGCTCTGGTTCCAACGTGACCTGCCCAACTCCTTCAGCGTCCACCTCCCGCCGGGCGAGTGGAACGTGGGCCAGCAGAGCCACGACTTCATCTACGACGGGTTCCACAAGTACGCGGCAGGCAGGACGACCTCGCTGGCTCTCGGCCACGCGGTCTGGGGGCCTGGCGGGCGGCTGCCCAACACCTGGTATCACCAGCTGTACTTCGGGTCCATCAACATGTTCGCCGACCCCACCCTTCCTGCCGGCGGGACGCTGGCCGCCGGCACCGTGAAGCTGACCCACGCGGGCAAGACGCTCTACTCGCACAACTACGGACGAGGGGAGGACGTCGACGGGCAGCCACGGATCCCCGGTGCGGGCTGGTACACGCTCAGTGAAACCGGTCATCGCAGCCTGCCGTCCGGTTCGCTGTCGACCGACTCCAGCCTCAGCCTGCACTTCTACGCGGATCCCAGCAAGAACCAGCAGATCCGGGACTACATCACCCGGTTCTGGCCCGAAGCGCTCAACAGCAGGAACCAGGCGGCTCCCGGGTCGACCACGACCGTCGCCCTGGGTATACAGCGCAACGGCACGGACGACAGCACGGTGCGTCAGTTGTCGGACAGCGTGAAGTCCGTGCATGCCTGGTACACCACCGACAACGGCGCCCACTGGCACGCCGCCACCGCGAAGCTGTCCGGCGGCAAGTGGACCATCGCCGTCCACAACCCGGCCTCCGGCCACGTCGGCCTGCGCTCGACGGTCACCGACACCCACGGCGACAGCTCGACGACCACGGTGTACAACGCGTACGCCGTCAGCTGAAGGCTCCCGGACCTGCCCCCTGTCACACGGGCCGGTCCGGACGCCACAGCCCGGCTCCCAGGTTCAGTACGCGATGAACTAAATATATGGCGCATTCAATACACAGTGCATTCAATACACTGTGTATCGTGAATCCGTGAGTACACCAGACGCCGTGCCCGGACGAGAGACCCGCCCGCCCCGCCGCCGCGTGCACACCCGTGCGCGGCTGCTGGAGTCGGCTGAACGCGTCATCGTGGAGCACGGCTACGCCCAGACGACGATCGAGGACCTCTGTGCCGCCGCGGGGTACACGCGAGGCGCGTTCTACTCCAACTTCAGCGGCAAGGACGACCTGGTCCTCGCGCTCTTCGATCGCCACTCGGCGGACCGTCTCGACCAGTTGGAACGGCTGCTCGACGGGTCCGGTGCCGTCTCGGCCGAGGGCGTGGCCCGGGCGTTGCTGGAGGTCGACGCGCTGGAGCGGAACTGGATCCTGCTGTTCCTGGAGTTCCGCATCCACGCCGCCAGGGATCCGCGGCTCGGCGCCAAGCTGGACGAACACGACCGAGCCGTCCGGGACGCCCTGGCAGAGCTGCTCCAGCGGTGCTGTCCCGGGGTGGCCCGCGGGGTCGCGCCGGTCGGCGGGGTCGCGGCCACCCTGCTCGCCATCCGTGAGGGCATCCTCGCGCGGACGGCGGGCGAGGGACCGGGTGCGCGGGAAGCGCTGGAGGCCGCGGTCGCGACGCTCTCGGCGATCCTTCCCGAACTCGGCATCGCGCCGGCCCCCGCAGCCCCGGAGCCGGAGTCAGCAGCCCCGGAGCCGGAGTCGTAGGGCGCGCGGGCATCGCCCTGCACATGGCTTGACGTCAGGGGCACCGGTCACGGGCCGGCGCCCGGTTCCCCCTACTTCCGCGAGGGATCACACAATGCAAGGGACGCCGCCCCGTCCGGACGCCGGACGGGCAGACTCCCGGCGCTGGAAAGCGCTGATATTCATCGCACTTGCCCAGCTGATGGTCGTCCTCGACACCACGGTCGTCAACATCTCCCTGCCGTCGGCGCAGCACGACCTCGGTATCTCCGACGGCAACCGCCAGTGGGTCATCACCGCCTACTCGCTGGCCTTCGGCGGGCTGCTGCTCTTCGGCGGCCGCATCGCCGACCTGGTCGGGCGCCGCCGTATGTTCATCATCGGCCTCGTCGGCTTCGCGGGAGCCTCCGCGCTGGGCGGTGCGGCGGTCGGCACGGCGACCCTACTGGCCGCCCGCGCGCTGCAGGGAGTGTTCGGGGCTCTGCTGGCGCCGGCCGCCCTGTCCCTGCTGGCCGTGACGTTCAGCGAACCGAAAGAGCGTGCCAAGGCGTTCGGCATCTACGGTGCCGTCTCCGGTGGCGGCGGCGCGCTCGGACTGATCCTCGGCGGTGTGCTCACGCAGTATCTGAGCTGGCGCTGGGCGCTGTACGTCAACATCCCCTTCGCGGTCGCCGGGATCGTCGGCGCCGTGACCGTGATCCGCGAACCCGCCGATCGGCCCCCGAGGTCCCGGCTGGACATCCCCGGAGTCCTGCTGGCGACCGCTGGTCTGGTCTCGCTCGTCCTCGGCTTCTCACAGGCCGAGACGCACGGGTGGCACGCGAACGTCACCGTGACTCTGCTGGTCGCCGCGGTGCTCCTGCTCGCCGTGTTCGTCGTGGTCGAAAGCAGGGTCGCGACGCCGTTGCTCCCCCTGCGGGTCGTCACCGACCGCAACCGCGGCGGGGTGTACCTCTCCCTCGGGCTGTCCGTCATCGGGATGTTCGGCCTCTTCCTCTTCCTCACCTACTACCTGCAGGTCGTGAAGGGCTACACCCCCTTCGCCACCGGACTCGCCTTCCTCCCGATGATCGTCGGCATGGTGACCGGGTCCACCCAGATCGGCTCCCGGCTGATGAACGTGCTGCCGCCCCGGCTGCTGATGGGCACGGGCTTCCTGGTCTCCGCCCTCGGCATCCTGATGCTGACCCAGCTCCGGGTCGAGAGCTCGTACGTCTCTGTGGTGCTGCCCGCCCAGGTGCTGCTCGGGCTCGGCATGGGAACGGCCTTCATGCCCGCGACGAGTCTGGCCACGCACCATGTGCAGCCGCAGGACGCCGGCGTGGCCTCCGCCATGGTCTCCACCTCGCAGCAGGTCGGCGGTTCGATCGGGACCGCGCTGCTGAACACCGTCGCGAGCAGTTCGGGCCACCGCTGGGCCGCCCGGCACCTTCGGCAGGCCCGGTCCCTCGGCAGGACCGGCTACGCCAATCACGCCGCTGTCCACGGGTACACGGTCGCGACCTGGTGGGCCGTGTCGATCCTCGGCATCGCCGCGCTGGCCGCCTTCACCCTCATCGACGCCCCCCGCCAGGACACCGGCCCGTCCGCCGCGGCCGACACGGAGAAGACGGCAGCGCCCGTCCTGCACGGCTGAGGCAGGACGAAGGGGTTCCTCCCGGTGGCCCGGGTGGAACCCCTTCAGTGCGACACCTCCACCGCTCAGCCGGTGAAGACCGCCTTCATCACCGATCCGCCGGCCACCCGTGCCAGCGCCTCGGCATGGTCGCCCAGCGGGAACACCGTCACCAGCCGGGCGAGATCGAAGCGCGCCGTCAGTGCCGGGAGAAGCTTCACGTACTCGACCAGGTGCGCTCCGGAGAACGCCCAGGAACCGATCACGTCCAGCTGCCGGAAGACGATCTGGTGCGGGTTGAGCACCGTGTCACCGGCGTCCGTGTACTGGCCGATCACCAGGTAGGAGCCCCCGCGCCGGACCAGGGAGAGACCCTGGGCCACCGCTGCGGGCACTCCCGCACACTCGATCACCAGATCGGCGCCGAGCCCACCGGTCGCCTCCAGCACCTCGGCCGGCACCTCCTGGGGTGTTGCCGCGCCGGCGATGTCGATGTGCACGTCGCCGATGCCGGCCTCGGCCGCCAGTCGCAGCCGCTCCGCGGGGCCGCCCACGATGATCACCTTGCCCGCGCCGGAGAGCTGGGCCAGTGCCGCGGCCGCGAGGCCCACCGGCCCGCTGCCCTGGACCAGGACCGTCTCGCCCAGCCGGACCGGCCGACGCTCGTGGAGGGCGTGCACCACCGTCGGACCGGCACAGGCCAGAGACATCGCGGCCACCTGATCGACCCCTGGGTCGAGTCTGACGACCGTGGTCCCCGGACGCAGCACGATGTGCTCGGCCCAGGCCCCCGAAAGAGCCGGTTCCTCCGCCGTGGAGCGGTTCACGCCGTAGGTGCGGCGCTGCTCGCACAGCGTCGGCTCCCGGTACTGGCGGCAGGGGACGCAGACGCCGCAGGCGATGGAGGAGGCCCACATCACCGCATCCCCCACCCGCAGCGGCCGACCGGCCGCGTCCACGCCGGTGCCGGGGCCCAGCTCGTGCACCACGCCGAGACCTTCGTGGCCGAGCACCAGCGGGGTGGGCACCGCGAGGTGGCCCTTCTGAAGGTGCAGATCGGTTCCGCACACCCCGCCATAACCACAGGCCACCACCAGCCCGCCCGCAGGGGCCGGCGGCAGGTCGAACTCCCGCAGCTTCAGGGGCTGGTCGAACTCCTCCAGGACCAGGGCACGCGACCGCGCCACGGGTCGCGCGGTCATCGTGCGGCTCCGTCGAGGGATGCGAGGAACGTCTCCTCGAGGGGCACCAGCGGCCGGGTGTCGCGCAGGACCACGTGTTCCGGGCGTGGTTCACCGGGCCAGCTCGGCAGGTTCGTGGTGTCGTTGTAGGTCGCGATGAGAAGCCGACGGGGGAAGGGGGACATGTTCGGAGCCGAACCGTGCACGATCTCGGGGGAGAAGAAGACCAGCGAGCCCGCCGGTCCCTTGGGGCTGGTCATGCCGTGCGTGGCCACCAGGTCGGCGAGCTGCTCGGCGGTGAGCGCGATGTCGTCCGGGTCGAGGTGCAGCTCGGACTTGGCCCCCTGGCGGCGGTCGTCGCGCACCAGGCCGGCGCGGTGGGAGCCGGGGACGAAGATGACCGGGCCGTTGAACTCGTCCACGTCGTCGAGGAAGACACCGACGTTGATCTGGCGGGGGGCGGGCAGGTTGTCGGCAATCCGCCAGGCGACGTAGTCCTGGTGCCACGACCAGCGTTCGCCGCCGAAGGCCGGCTTGGCGTTGATCTTGAACTGGTAGGGATAGACGTCCTCGGTCAGCAACCGCCGGACCGGCCCCAGGACCCGGGGGTCACGCAGCAGCGCGGCGTACTCCGGTTGGCGCTGGTGGGAGGCGTAGACGGCCCGCACCGCGGCACCGTCGTCCTCGACGATCCGCTGGGGTCCGGGGACCTCGCAGTCGCGCTCGAACGCCGTACGCAGGGCCGCCACTTCGGCGGCGGTGAGTGCGGACTCCACCAGGAGGAAACCGTCCTCGTGGTAGCGGTCGATCTGTTCCTCGCTCATCAATTCTTCGCTTCTCTCGCTGTGTTGAGGATGGGCCCGGCGCAGTGGCGCTCAGCCCATGAAGTGGCCGCCGTCGACGACCAGTTGCTGGCCGGTGAGATAGCGGCTCCGATCGGTCACCAGGAATTCGAGGGCGTCGGCGACGTCCGTCACCGTGCCGATCCGCCCGAGCGGGATCTGGCCGAGAACGCGCCGAAGTGGCTCCGCCTCGTCCAGCCGGTACCGCTCGACTACCTCGGGTGTGTCGGTGAAACCGGGGATCAGCGCGTTGACCCGGACCGCCGGCGCGAGTTCCAGCGCCAGACACCGGGTGAGCTGGAGCAGCCCGGCCTTGCTTGCGCAGTAGTTGGCCCCGTTCGGCCGCGGCCGGATGGCGGTGGTCGCGCCGATGTTCACGATCGATCCGCGGCCTGCCGCCACCATCGCCGGGGCCAGCGCCCTGGTGAGGTGGAACGGCCCGGACAGGTTGGTGGCGATCACCTGGTCCCAGTCCTCGTCGGTCAGTTCCAGGAAGGGCCGGTCGCGGTTGACACCGGCGTTGTTCACCAGGACGTGCGGCGCGCCGTGGGCGGCGAGGATGCGCTCGCAGCCCGCCCGGACCTCGGCCGGGCGGGTCAGGTCGATCCGCACGGCTTCGATGCCGTCTCCGCGCTGCCCGGCGGCCGCACGGGCCGCCCGCTCATCTCCCCGGTAGAGAGCGAGGACGTGGTATCCCAGGGCGCTGAGCCGCCTGGACAGCTCCAGTCCGATGCCGCGGGTGCCGCCGCTCACCACGGCCGTGCGGGCGGCCACCTCAGAACGGCCGGTCACCGGCGATGGCCGCACGGTCCACGACACGGCGGTGGGGGTAGTAGTCGGACGTGGCGTAGTGCTGCACCGCGCGGTTGTCCCAGAACACCACGTCCCCCGGCTGCCAGCGGAAACGCACCTGGTACTCGGGGTACTGGACCTGCCGGAACAGGTACCGCAGCAGTTCCTCGCTCTCCGCGGGCTCCAGCCCCTCGATGTGGGTGGTGAAGATGGAGGTGACGAAGAGGCTCTTGCGTCCTGTCCTCGGGTGGGTCCGCACCACCGGATGGGCGACCGGCGGGAACAACTCCTGGAAGTGCCGACGCTGCTCGTCCGTCAGCAGGTCGCGGTAGTTCGCCGACGGTGTGAAGTCGTGCACCGCCCGCAGGCCCTCCAGGCGCCTCTTCACCTCGTCGGGCAGGTTGTCGTAGGCCGCACCGGTGTCGGCGAAGAGCGTGTCGCCCCCGGCCTCGGGCATCTCCACCATCCGCAGGACCGCGCCGAGCGGCGGGTTGGGGATCCAGGGGAAGTCGTGGTGCCAGACGTTCTCGAAGCCGGGGTTGGCAGCGCCCTTCTCCAGGCGGACGACGTCCTGGGAGGCGCCCTTGGGCAGGAACGGGTGCTGGTCGATCTCGCCCCAGTTGGCGGCGAAGGCCCGCTGCTGCTCGTGGGTGAGTTCCTGCCCGCGGAAGAAGAGGACCTTCCACTCCAGCAGGGCACGGTCCAGTTCCTCGAAGACCTCCGGGGCCAGCGGTTCGGACAGGTTCAGGCCCTCGATCTGCGCACCCAGCAGTGGGCCGTAGGGACGCACCGAGAAGTGCCCGTACGGTCCGCCCTGCCGGCCCTCGGCGAGGCGCCGGAGCAGCCTCGGCCCGTGGTGGTCCTCGCGGCCGTCGATGCCGTGCCGCACCAGCGCACGGATGCGTGTCAGTTCCTCGGTGTCCTTCGCTGCTTCGTCACTCAGCGTCGTGGTCATGTGGTTTCGTGCTCCAGTCGGTCGGCCGGGTGATGATCGATGTGGTCCAGGCACTCCTGGCGGGTGCCGGCGGGGCGGGCGACGGCCCAGCCGGCGGGGATGTCGACGAAGGCCGGCCACAACGAGTGGTGGCCTTTCCCGTCGGCCAGGACGAGATAGGTCCCGTTCGGGTCGTCGAAGGGGTTCGGCACGGGTTCAGCTCCCCACGGAGTCGCGGCCGAGGGCCGCTCTGTGCAGGTGATCGGCGAGTACGGGCCCCAGTTGCGCGAGGGCTTCGGGCGTGGTCATGCGGTGATGGGTCACCGTCACGTCATGCGTGCGGATCTCGCCGTCCACGTACGCCCGCCAGGCCTGCGGGGAGGTGCGGCCGGCCTCGTAGGGATCGGTCGGGTCGGACAGCGCGGCGGCGAAGAAGAGCAGATCACCCCGGAAGCGGCCGGGTGTGTACGAGGTCATCAGACGCAGGTCGTGCAGGAAGACCTCGTGCAGACACCTGGTCGGCACCTCGTCCGGCAGCTGCTCGGCGCCGCCGAACACAAGCCTGACGAAGGCGCGTTCATCGATCTCGGGCACCGGTCCCACGGCACTCGGGCAGGGGTAGGAGTCCAGCACGGCCAGCAGCGCCACCCGTTCGCCCGCCGTCTCCAGGGCGGTCGCCGCGGCATGCGCCACCAGCCCGCCGAAGGACCAGCCGAGCAGGTGGTAGGGCCCGTTGGGCTGCACGGCCCGGATCTGCTCCAGGTAGTCGGAGGCCATCTCCTGGACGCTGCCGGGCATCCGACCGGAGTCCGTGAGCCCGCGCGCCTGCAGGCCGTACACCGGCTGGTCGGGCCCGAGATGGCGGAGCAGGCCCTGGTAGGACCAGCTGATGCCGGCGGCGGGAGGGAAGCAGAACAGCGGCGGACGGCCGCCCCGACGGCGCAGCGGCAGCAGCGGTGCCAGGGGCCCCTCGTCGGCAGCCGCGGCGGTCATCCGGCGGTCCAGTGCCGCCACCGTCGGGGCCTCGAACAGGTCCCGGACGCTCAGATCCACCCGGAAGTCGGCCCGGATCCGGGCGAGCAGCCGGGCCGCCAGCATCGAGTGGCCGCCGAGCTGGAAGAAGTCGTCCTCCACGCCGACCCGGGCCACTCCCAGCACCTCGGCGAAGTGTCCCGCCAGGGCCTTCTCCCGCGTGGTGCGCGGGGCACGGGTGGGGGTGGTCGCGGTGAAGTCGGGTCGGGGCAGGGCCCGGCGGTCGAGCTTGCCGTTGGGGGTCAGCGGGAACGCGTCGAGCACGACCACGGCGGCCGGCACCATGTGCCTGGGCAGCCGCTCCGCCACATGCTCGCGGACGGCCGCCGGAGCCGGTGCTCCCCCGCTCTGCGCCACCACATAGGCGACCAGACAAGCGGCTCCCGAGGGGTCGTCACGGACGACGACCTCGGCCTGGGTGACGCCCGGACAGCCGGCGACGGCGTCCCTGACCTCCGCCGGTTCGATCCGGACACCCCTGATCTTGACCTGGTGGTCGGTACGGCCCAGGTACTCCAGATCGCCGTCGGGCAGGCGGCGGACCAGGTCGCCCGTGCGGTACATCCGGCTCCCGGGCTCGCCGAAGGGGTCGGCCACGAAGCGTTCGGCCGTCAGTGCCGGACGATTGAGGTAGCCGTGGGCGAGTGCCTCACCGGCCAGGTAGAGCTCGCCCGGAACACCCGGCGGCGCCAGACGCAGTCCACCGTCCAGGACGTGCCCCGACACGTTGGGGATCGGCCGGCCGATCGGCACGGAGGAGGGCCAGTCGGCGGTGTCGGCCGGCAGGGTGTAGGCGGTGACCAGGTGGGTCTCGGAAGGACCGTAATGGTTGTGCAGTCGCCGGTTCGGCACCCGGCGGCAGAACTCCCGGACGGCGCGGCCGGGTACGAGGGCCTCGCCGCCCTGGGCGAGCACCCGCAGCGCGGGAAGGTCCCGGTCCTGTGCGACCGCGGCCTCGCAGACCGCCTCGATCACCAGGTGGGGTGCGAAGAGTTCGTTGATCTGCTGCTCGTCCAGCCACTTGGCCAGGCGGTCCGGGTCGCGTCGGACGTCGTCGTCCGGAATGACCAGGGTCTTGCCGAAGAGCAGCGCCGAGGTGATCTCCTGCACCGACACGTCGAAGCTGAGTGCGGTGAACTGGGCCGTCCTGGAGTCGGGAACCCGCGGAAGGTCGTCGTCGTGCCACCTGAGCAGGTTGACCAGGGAGCCGGTGGGCATCACCACGCCCTTGGGAGTCCCGGTGGTGCCCGAGGTGTAGATGACGTACGCGGTGTGCCACGGCTCCAGCCGGCCGAGCCGGTCCCGGTCGTCCACCACGGCACCGGACCGGTGCCGGAGTGCCTCGGCGGTCTCGGGCCCGTCGACCACGAGGGTGCGCACGCCGGTCTCGGGCAGGCCGGCGAGAACCCGTGTGGTGGTGAGCAGCAGCGCGGGCGCGGAGTCCCGCAGCATGAAGGCGATCCGCTCCACCGGGTACTCCGGGTCGACGGGAAGGTACCCGGCTCCGGCCTTCAGGATGGCCAGCAGGGCGACGACCATGTCGGCCGACCGGGATGCCGCCAGGGCCACGATTCGGTTCGGGCCGGCGCCTTCGGCGATCAGCAGCCGGGCGAGACGGTTCGACGCGAGGTCGAGGTCCCGGTAGGTCACGGCCCGTCCGTCGCAGTCCAGCACGGCCGTCGCCGTGGGGGTGCGTGCCGTCTGGGCGGCGAACAGTTCGGGCAGCGTGGTCTCGTGGTACTTGAGGCGGTTGGCGTGGGACTCGGCGAGCAGTTCGGCGCGCTCCTCCTCGGTGGCCAGGTCGATCAGACCGACCGCTCGCTCCTGGGCGTTCGGCGCGGTGAACGCCCTGAGCAGTGCCAGGAAACGGCGGTGATGGGCGGCCAGTCCGTCGGGCCGGTACAACTCGGGATTACCGACCAGGTCGATCCGCAGTCCGGAGCCGTCGGAGCGGTCGTAGGCCGTGACGGAGAGGTCGTCGACCGGTCCCTGGGTGAGGTTGTGCGCCTCGGCCCGGTGCCCGGCGAATTCCAGGTCGTAGTCGAAGGACATGATGTTGACCTGAGGGCCGGTCAGGAAGCTCTCCTGCGGGCGCAGTCCGAATGACCGGGAGAGGGACTCCCCCCGGTGGCGCTGGTGCCGGAGCAGTCGGCGGAACTCCCGGGAGACCTTGCGTATCAGGTCGAGCACGGACTCCTCGGGGCGCACCTCCACGTGCAGCGGCAGGGTGTTGGAGAGCATGACCGGCACCGTGCGGAGTTCGGCGTCCGGCCGGGCCGCCACCGGCAGGGTGAGGACCACGTGCCGCTCCCCTGTCGTCTTGTGCAGGTAGGCGACGGTGGCGGCGATCAGCAGCACCGACCAGTGCGTGCGCGCCTGCCGCGCCGCGGTACGGAGCCGGGTGGTCTCGGCGGCGGAGAGCCGGCCCGTCTCGGTCAGGTTGTGGTCCGGGGCGCGGGACGGGGTGCCGGCCAGCCGGGTCGGCCTCAGCGCCTCGGCGAACCGGTCGCCCCAGTGGGCCTGGTCGGCCGCGCACGCGTCCGATTCCCGGTACCGGCGCTCGTTCTCCAGAAGCGTGCGCAGGCTGCCGTACGGTGCCGGCGCCGGGTCGCGGCCTGTGACGGCGGCGCTGTAGAGCTCGGCGACCCTGAGGGAGATCAGTGCGCCGCTGTGCCCGTCGGCCAGGATGTGATGAGCACTCAGGTACCAGACGAAGTGTTCGGGCCCGAGTCGGAACAGGGCGTACGAGAAGAGGGGACCGGTGGACAGCGGCAGCCGACGGGCCAGGTCGGCGCGCATCCAGGCCTTGGCCGCCGCCATGGGATCGTCCTCGGTGCTGACGTCGAGAACGGGGAAGACCCAGTCGCCGGCCAGGTCGGCGGTCTGCCAGGGCACGCCTTCGCATTCGCCGAACCGTGTCTGAAAGGGTTCGGCCTCGGCGATGGTCCGCCGGAGTGCGGCTTCGAACTTCTCCGCGTCGATCGGTCCGCGGATCTCCAGGTATTCACCGATGCGGGACTGCTGCCCTTTCGGATTCAACTGCTCGGCCAACCATATCTCATGCTGGGCAGCCGAAATTGGCAGACGTGTGCCGTCCAACTCTTTCCCCCGTAAATCACGTTGTGCAGATATTTCAGAGACTAGACCGCACCGCTAAACTCCCCCATACGCCGGACCAGCCGCATTTCATGCGTCCCGCAGCACATATTCCACAACGATGGCGTACGTCACATCCGATCGGCCCGGTCGCCCCGGGGCTCAAGTCGCGGTGAGAGTCGAGCCAATTCTCGGCAAAAGGGAGACCTCGAACTTGCCTGGCGTCCGGCGCGCCACCGAAGATCATCCTTCGGCGGGATTGACCAACCTGCCGTCATGGAAAACACGCCGACGGGGGATAGAAATGGACTTCCACATACTCGGGCCACTGGAGATCGCGGCGGCCGACGGCTCCGTCACACAGGGTCCCGGCGCCCTCAAACAGCGGGCGCTGCTGGCGCTGCTGTGCCTGAACGCCGAGCGAGTCGTCTCCACCCAGCAATTGACCGACCTTCTCTGGGCGGACAACCCGCCACGCACCGCGGCCACCGCTCTGCAGGTCTACGTGTCCCGGCTGCGCAAGCACCTGTTGGCGCTGGGCGCGGACCAGGCCGTCCTTGCCACGCGGGCTCCCGGTTACGTCCTCGACCTGGGCCCGCGGCACGAACTGGACCTGCGCCGTTTCGAGTCCGATGTGACCAGGGCCCACCGGCTGAACGCCATCGGCCGGACGGCGGAGGCCTCGGAGCTGCTGGCCTCCGCCATCGCGCTGTGGCGCGGGCCTGCCCTCGCCGACGTCCGCGGCCTGCCCATGCTGGACGATCTGGGCCACCAGCTGGACGAGAAGCGGAATTCCGCTCACGAGCTGTGGGTGGAAACCGAACTCCGGCTCGGCCGGAACGCCTGGGTGATCAGTGAGGCGTACGGTCTGCTCGCGGACCAGCCGTTGTGGGAGAACCTCTATCTCTATCTGATGGTGGCTCTCTACCGGAGTGGCCGCACCGCCGATGCACTCGGCGTCTACAACACCCTCCGGAGCAAGCTCGTCGAAGGGCTCGGCATGGAACCGAGCCTCCGGCTCCGGCAGGTGCAGCGGGCCGTTCTCTCCCGGGCCTCCTGGCTCGAGGACAAGGCAGCCCTTCCGCTGGTCTCGTAGAGGTTCACACGCCCGAACCGGGGACGTCCGTTCCGCCGCCTCAGACCGCGGGCCGGACGTCCTCGGCGGGCGTGAGGGTGGTGGTTCGCCTGGCGCGGGCGGCCCGGGGCAGTTCGAGGGTGATGAACGCCTCCGCCCGCATGACGGCGAGCCCGATCCTGGGCAGATCGCGTGCCCGCGGATACACCAGGAACCGCGGCTCCCAGCGCGGCTGGAATTTGGCGTTGAACTTGTAGAGCGACTCGATCTGGAACCAGCGCGAGGAGAAGACCAGCAGTCCGCGCCACACGCGCAGCACCGGTCCTGCGCCGAGTCGCTCACCCCTGGCCAGGGCCGAGCGGAACATCGCGAAGTTCAGTGACACGCGACGCACGCCCATCTGCTGCGCCGCCTGCAAGGCCGCGACGATCAGCAGCTCGTTGAGGCCGGGGTCGGCGGAGCGGTCGCGTCTCATCAGGTCCAGGGAGATGTCCTCGGGCCCCCAGGGCACGAAGTGCAGGATCGCCTTCAGGTCGTCGCCGGCCGGGTCCTCCCCCGCCGCCTCATCGGGTGCCTTGTGGGCGGTGACGACGACGCACTCGTCGTCCGCGGGATCCCCGAACCGGCCCAGCGCGGTGGAAAATCCGCGCTCCACGGTGGTTCCCCGCCAGCGTGCGGCGGCGTCACCGATCCGTTGCCGCTCCGTCTCGTTCAGTTCGGCGACCCGGCGGACCCGGCAGACGTAGCCGCCCCGCTCGATCCGCTTCACCATCTGCCGGACGTTGCGCATGGCCCGTCCGGACAGCGAGAAGTCGGCCGTGTCGACCACCGCCTCGTCGCCCAGCTCCAGCGCGTCCAGCCCGGTCTCCCTGGCCCAGATCTCCCCGCCGGTCTCACTGCAGCCCACCACGGCGGGCACCCACGCGTGCTCGCGGGCCTCGGTCATGAAGGCGTTGATCGCACCGGGCCAGGCCTCGACGTCTCCGAGCGGGTCGCCCGAGGCCAGCATGACGCCCGAGACCACCCGGTAGGCGATCGCCGCCTTGCCCGAGGGGGAGAACACCACGCTCTTGTCGCGCCGCAGAGCGAAATAGCCCAGGGAGTCACGGGCGCCGTAGCGGTCGAGCAGCGCCCGCACGCACGACTCGTCCTCGGCGGTCAGTTCCGGTTCCGGCGTCTCCGGGCGCAGTGCCAGCCAAGCGCTGGTCAGCGCGGTCAACAGGCCCAGTGCGCCCAGCGAGTAGCCCACCAGATCGGCGACCCGGACGGAGGTGTACCCGACCGGCCCCTCGACGCCGAACAGCCCGTACAGCACGTGCTCCAGCCGTTGCGGAAAGGTGTACGACCGGCGCTCGCTCGACGGGTGGACGCTGACGACGAGCAGGCCGAGCAGGACGCTGAGCCCGCCCAGGCCGAGGAGACTGGCAAGTGCTCTCAGGCGGGTACGCGGATCGGCCTTGGCGTAGAACTCGCGCCGGTGGACCAGGATCAGTCCCAGCAGGACCAGCGCGATGAGCGCCGTGGGCAGCTCATGGCGGTGCAGCAGATGGAGTGCCGCGCTCGTCGGAAGCAGCACCACCACCGCACGCCAGGCGCGACGCTTGCGGCGGCGCAGCGCGTGGGCCAGCAGGACCAGCAGCAGTCCGCTCGTCAGTTGGCCCACCGCCGCCAGCGTGCTCACCCCGCCGGGAAGGTCACCGAGCCAGCTGTGCACCCGGGAGTGCCGGAAGCCCGGGAAGAGGGCACTCACCAGGTCCAGGACACCGATCAGCCGGCAGATGTGCCCCGCCGCTCTCGGAACCCATGGCCGTCCGTTCCTATAAAGCTCTTTCACGCTCCAAACCATAGAGGCCGAGCAGACCTTATTTCCTTGTCCTGCCAGTCCATTGAGGGCTGCGTTAGCGCGGGTTTAGTTTCCCCCCGAAGAACCCATCGCAGAGTAAAGATTGTGCAGCGCGGCCATTACCTTGAAGCCTTGCGGAGAGTACGGGTGGCAATAAACCCTCTCGAATTGAGCTTCACCTGAGGTCGATTGAGCTTTATCTGAGGTTGGAGGACTTAACTCCGCTTCACGGCCATGTATTTCGTTGAGTGTCGCGCCGAGTCGTGGCTAGCATGAACTCACTCCCCGGTTGCTCAAGGCCTTTGCGTGCCGTGATGAGCCATGGAGAAAAGTGCGCACTTGTCTGCGAATCGATTCGCGCACCCAGCTGAAATTTTCACCACTCGAAGGGAATCACCATGAACGGCAAGCGTGCCGTCGCCGGTGCGGTGATCGCGGCTCTCGCCGCGGTCGGCACCGCGGGTCTCACCACTTCCAGCGCGTCGGCTGCCTCCCTGCCGCAGCACAAGGCCGCCGCCCAGCACTCGATCGCCACCGCCCAGGTCCTCGGCAAGGGCGTGCAGCCGCAGTTCTGGCACGGGATAGCCCAGAGCGTCGCCGCGGCGACGGCCGTCAAGGCGACCGAATGGGTCACGACGAAGCTCCCCAAGTCCAGCGACTCGTCGTCGTCCAGTGAATCGTCGTCGTCCTCCAGCGGTGGTCCTGCCATCAGCGGCAAGACCCTGCACGGAGTGATCCCGGGCGACACGGTCTACGACGCCAACTGACCCGGCGCGTCCGAAGTTCCACACCGCCGCACGATGTGCGGCAGCGCGACTCCCACCGGCGTCGGCCTCCCACCGGCGCTGCGTGACCTGTGGCGCCGGCTGACATCCGGCGCAGAGGAGCCGCGGCACCGTCTGGTCGGCGGGGCCGCTCGGCCTACGGCATCGACCGACCATCGACGCCGGATGGCATGAACACCACATGACCAGTGGTGCGAAGTGACATGCGGTGTCGGGTGACCACCCACACCGCTCGGCCCTCCAGTGCCGGGGCGGGGCGCCCCGCCCCGGCACGCAGTGCCGCGCGCATCTATCCCTTTTCCGAATCAGCCGACCTGGACGTCGGCCCCACCTGGATGTGGACAGCGATGAGAGTTCTCGCGCGTTCGCGCGCATCGGAGGGAGCACCCCGGACGGCAAGCGGTCCGCTCCCGCTCAAGGTACGGATCAGTGCGCTGACCGCTCTCGCGGCCGTGGCGGTGTACTGCGTGTGCTGCCTCGTGTACAACGCCCCGGACTCCCCGGCGAAGGACCGTGTCAAGGGCCCCGTCATGGCTTTCATGGAGCCGGCCTTCTGGCAGGACTGGCAGCTCTTCGGACCCACTCCCGGAAACAGCGACGACCTCATCTACCTGCGCGCCCGGATGAGGCTCCCCGGCTCGGGAAAGACCGTCGTGACGAGTCCCGTCGAAATCGAGCAGGCCATCGACAGATCACCACGCGACTTCCGCGTGAACCCGACGAAGCTTCCCGGCGTGCTTCTCGCGTTCGACGCCGACGCCAACCGGTATGCGGGCATCGCGAACAAGTTCCAGAAGCTGCCCGCAGCCGAGCGCGACGCCGCCCGCAGACGTCTCGATGAACAGTTCAAACCGGCCTTCGAGGAGATGCAGCGATTCTTCTCCGTACAGGCGAAGACGCTCTACCCTGACGCGCAGATCATTGCCGTCCAGACGACCTTCAAGACCCGCCCCGTCGTTCCGTTCTCGGCGCGGTACGCACAGCCCAGGCCGCGGCAGCACGAGCATGGTGTCCTGGCGACGTCGTGGCTGCCCTACGTACCGGGGGTGGCGGCGTGACCGGCGTGTTGGCCCTGCTGAGCAGGGGATGGCAGGACGGCACGGCTCGGCTGGACGCCGTACTGCTGCGCTTCGCGACCAGGAAACACCGGCTCATCGGAGTCGCGATGCTCCGTGTCGTCATCGGCTTCGCCACCCTTCTGTACTGCCTGTCCGACTACTCGAAGCGGCGCTTTCTGTGGGGGCCGGACTCCTACAACTCGATCTCCACGGCGAAGGCCGCGCTGCCCCGCTGGGGCTTCTCGATCTTCCTGTGGAGCCATTCCACGCTCTGGTTCGAGATCGCCTACCACGCCGTGATCGTGGTCGCCCTGGCCTTCATGATCTTCGGCGGCCGCGTGCTCACCCTGGCGCAGGCCGTGATGATGTGGTCGCTGCACAACCGCAATCAGGACATCCTCGAGGGCGGTGACAACCTCGCCCAGATCCTCATCCTGTTCTTGGTCTTCACCGTCTCCAACGCCTACTTCGCGCCCGGCGCAAAGCAGCGGCGCGCGAGGATGCGGGAGCGGGAACAGCCGACGATCTCCACCGTGCTCCACAACCTGGGTGCCTTTCTGATCGTCTTCCAGACCGCGGTGCTGTACTTCGCCGCCGGCTACTGGAAGATCACCGGGAAGATGTGGCAGGACGGCGTGGCCATGTACTACATCAGCCGGATCACCGGCTTCGAGATGTCGGCGAAGTACGCGCACCTGATGGGCAACGCCATCGTGGGCACCGCCGTCTGCTACTTCACGATCTTCATCGAACTCGCGCTGCCCTTTGCGATCCTGTCCGCCCGCCCATGGGTCCGGAAGGCCAACACGGTGGCCCTGGAGGGCATGCACGTGGGCATCATGGCCTTCATGGGCCTTGTGTGTTTCGGGCTGTTGATGATCGGCGCGGACTGCACCTGCTTGCGGGACGACGACTACCGTTCGCTCGCGCGGCGCTTCCGGTCCGTCAAGGAACGCATCCTGCGGCGTGGTTGGTCACCGCTGCCCGCGCGCGGCATGACCCCCGTGGCGATGACGGCCGGGCAGGACGGTGCGGCCGATGCGTGACACGACCGGGGAACCGACGGACAACCGATGGACGGGGCGGTCGGACCTCGGCCCGGAGAGTGCCGCTGCGGGTGCCCTGTACAGGTTCCTGACCGCCGAGCCCGCCGACCGGGAGCATCTCGCGCCGCGCGTGGTCACCGCCGTGGGCCGCGCACGCCTCGACGAGATCATGGACACCACGCTCGCACGCATCGGAGACGTCACCGGCGTACGTGACAGCCCCGACGGCCTGGTGGTCGAAGGCACCATCGGCCAGGCCCTCGCCTTCGCCACCTCCAGAGACGGCCTGAAGCTCGACGAACTCCTGATCCGCCCGGGTGCGTACCGGCCACCGCGCCTTCGCATCCCACCGATGGCACGCGGGGTACTCGGGTGGATTGTCATAGCGCTGTTGCTCGCCGTGCGCATCGGGGCGTGCTGGGAAGCGCCCTCCCGCATCGCCTGGTGCGGTCGGCTGCTCATGGTGGCGGCCGGCTACGTGGTCCTGGAGGGCAGGTTCAGCCCGGCTCGGTTTCCGTGGTGGATTCGCCGGCCCGTGGAGGCCGGGGCGCTCGTCGCTCTCCTCTCCGCGTGGCGTCTGCCCGGACTGCCCGTCTCGGGTGGCGATGCCGCCGAACCGATCGTGGGCGTCGTCCTGGTCGCTGTTCTCGGAGGGTTGCTGATCCGGGCACGGCGTCACCGCTGGGGAACGGCCGTCTCCCGCCCCCTCGTCTTCCCCTTGCAGGGCGGCCGTTGGCACATCGCGCAGGGCGGCGGACGCGGCCTCAACCACCATTTCACCTTCCGCGAGCAGCGCGGTGCCCTGGACATCGTCCAGGTCGGCCCAGGCGGTGCACGGGCGCGCCACCGTGCCCGAAACGAAGGCGTGCACGGCAAGAACGAGAGCTACCTCGTGTACGGGCAGCCGGTACACGCACCGTGCGACGGCACCGTCGTCTCCGCCGCCGACCACGTCGACGACCAGGAACCCGGCACCATCCGCTACCAGCCCCTCTACGGCAACCACGTGTGGATCGACTCGGGCGCCGAGATCGTCAAACTCGCCCATCTGCGCCCCGGCACCGTGACCGTGACCAAGGGTGACACCGTGCACGCGGGGCAAGTGGTCGGCGAGGTCGGCAATTCCGGCAACAGCACCGAGCCCCACCTGCACATCCACGCCGAACGCGACGGCCTCGGCCTTGACTTGGAGTTCCAGGGCATCTCGGGTCCCCTGTGCCGGGGCCGGACCGTCCGCACCTAGGCCCTGTCGTTCAGTTCAGCAGCCACGAGCCCGGTACGGCGAGACGCCCGTGCCGCGCCCCCTCGTTCTGCTCTGCGCGCCGTCCGGCGCGCCCACACCAAAGGGTCTGCATCCCGTGCCTCTCCATGCCCCCATACGCCCGCTGCGTCGCCTGCGCGGCTCCGTCGTCGCGGCTGCCTGCGCCGCGCTGCTCGGCACCGCCGGCTCCCTTCCCGCCGCCCACGCGGCCGACCGGCACCCTCTCGTGGGATCCCGGCCCGCATATGCGACGCGGACCGCCGACACGGGCCCCGTCCCCGCCGGTAGTCACGTCAGCGCGCGTCTCTACCTCAACTCCCGTGACCCGCAAGGGCTCGTGGCGTTCCTGCGCGGCATCAGCGACCCCCGCGGCCCGCACTACCGGCACTACCTCACCCCGGCGGAATACCAACGGCGCTTCGGCCCGACGGACCGTCAGGTCCGGACCCTCACGGCATGGCTGGGCGGGTCCGGATTCACCGTCACCGGCCGAACCTCCCACTACCTGACGATCGAAGGGCCCGCCCGCGCCGTCCGGCAGGCCTTCGGCACGAGCCTGCACGGCTATCGCACCGGCCGCGGCACGAGCGACGCCCCCGCCGCCGACCTCAGTGTGCCCGCCTCCCTCGGCGCCACCGTGCTCGGCGTGTCCGGCCTGTCCACCCCCGCAGCGGCCCACCCCCTGTCGACCCCCGCGCCGGCTCTCGACGTACCCGCCGACGACGCCGTCTGCTCCGGCCACTTCGGGGAGAAGCCCGCCACGCGTCTGCCCAAGGCGTACGGCAGGACCGCCACGTACGCGCCGTGCCCCTACACCCCCGCCCAGCTCCGCCACGCCTACGGCGCGGGCGCCAAGGGTGCCACCGGGCGCGGCTCCACCATCGCCGTCGTGGACGCCTACGGATCACCCGACATGCTCACCGACGCCGACCGCTACGCCCGGGCCACCGGCGATCACGCCTTCCGGCCGGGCCAGTACCGCCGGCACGTCACTCCCGGCGACTGGCACATCGACGACGCGTGCGCGTCCCCGCGCACCTGGGCCGGCGAACAGGCTCTCGACATCGACCTCGCCCACGGCCTCGCCCCGGACGCCAACGTCCTCTACGTCGGTGCGAACTCCTGTCTCGACAACGACCTGATGGACGCCGAGTCGTACATCATCGACGGCCGCCGGGCGGACGTCATCTCCAACTCCTGGGCCGAGATCATCCACTCCAGTCCCGGGCACCTCACCCCCACCCTCATAGCCGCCTGGAACGTGCTGTTCGAGCAGGCCGCCGCCGAGGGCATCGGCGTCTACTTCGCCGCGGGGGACTGCGGCGACTCCTCGCCCGAGGCCGCCCAGACCGGCGTCAACTGCGATCCGAAGACCGTCCGGGCCCAGGCCGACTTCCCCAGCGGCTCCCCGTGGGTCACCTCGGTCGGCGGCACCACCCTCGCCCTCGACCGGCACGGCGACTACGCCTGGGAGACCAGCATGGGTGACGGACTGTCCGTTCTCACCGACAAGGGCAGGGCATGGGGGCCCGTCCCCGGCGTCTTCGCCTTCGGAGGCGGAGGGGGTGCGAGCGACTTCCCGCAGCCCTGGTACCAGCGCGGCCGCGTCCCCGGCGGCACCGCACACCGCACGACGCCCGATGTGGCGCTCGAAGGCGACGGGGCCCTGCCCGTCCTCGTCGGACTCACCGACGCCGGGGCCTACCACCTCGTCGGATTCGGCGGCACGTCGGCGGCCGCGCCCGCCTTCGCCGCCGTACAGGCCGATGCGCAACAGGCCTCCGGACACCGGCTCGGCTTCGCCAACCCGCTCCTGTACGCCCTTGCCCGGTCCCGCGCCCACGTCTTCCACGACGTCACCGACCGGCCCGCGAACGCCGGCGCGCAACCTCTCACCGTGGTACGCGACGAGGGCCCCGCCGTCGACACCTCCACGGGCGCACAGCGCTATCTCCTCTACACCCTCGGCCACGACTTCGGACTCCACGCCGGCCGCGGCTACGACGACGCCACCGGTCTCGGCTCCCCCGACACCGGCTACCTGCGCTGGTTCCAGCACACCAAGGGCACGCTGAAGTGACCGTCGACGCCTTCGTCGTGGGAGCGGGGCCCAACGGCCTCGCCGGCGCCGTCACGCTCGCCCAGGCGGGCCTTTCCGTGACCGTCCTGGAGGCCGCGGCCACCATCGGCGGCGGCACCCGCAGCGGCGAGCTCACCGTGCCCGGCCTGCTCCACGACCACTGCGCCGCGGTGCATCCCATGGCCGTCGCATCGCCCTACCTGCGCACCCTCGGCCTGGACCGCCACGGACTGCGCTGGGAGTACGCCGAGACCGACCTCGCCCACCCCCTCGACGGCGGCCGGGCGGCCGTACTCCGGCGCGACCTGGACGCGACCGTACGCGGCCTCGGCGCCGACGGCCCGGCTTGGCGTCGGCTGTTCGCGCCCCTGACCGCGCACTACGACGCCCTGAGCGAAGACCTCATGCGCCCCTTGGCAGCCCTGCCCCGCCACCCCGTCCTCACGGGCGGGTTCGGGCTGCTGGCGGCCCACCCGGCGCAGTGGACCCTGCGTCGATGGCGCGGGAAAGCGGCCCGAGCCCTGTTCGCGGGGGTCGCCGCCCATGCGCTGAGCCCGCTCACCGGCCCGGGCAGCTCCGCCATCGGACTCATGCTCACCGCCGCCGCGCACCGCCATGGCTGGCCCGTCGCCCGCGGAGGTTCGGAGGCCATCGCCCATGCGCTCGCCGCCCGTCTCGTCGAACTCGGCGGCACCATCGAAACGGGCACCCCCGTGCGTTCCCTGCGGGACCTTCCCCCCGCCCGCACGGTCCTGCTCGACCTGGCTCCCCGCGAGGCGGCGAAGGTGTGCGGTCCGCGTCTTCCCGCCCGCGTCCGACGCGCGTACACCCGCTACCGGCACGGGCCCGCCGCGTACAAGGTCGACCTGGCGGTGGAGGGAGGCGTTCCCTGGCGTGCCGAGGTGTGCCGCACGGCGGGCACCGTTCACCTCGGCGGAACCGCGGAGGAGATCGCGGAGGCCGAACAGGCGGTCTCCCGCGGGCGGATGCCCCGGCATCCCTTCGTACTGGTCGCCCAGCAGTACCTCGCCGACCCCGGTCGCTCGGCCGGCGACGTCCACCCCGTCTGGGCGTACGCACACGTCCCGCACGGCTACGACGGGGACGCGACGGCCACCGTCCTGGAGCGCATCGAGCAGTACGCCCCCGGACTGCGCGACCGCGTCATCGGCCTGAGCGCCCGCTCCCCTGCCGCCCTCGAGGCGTACAACCCCAACTACGTCGGCGGGGACATCCTCAACGGCGCCAACTCCCTCACCTCTCTCGCGTTTCGCCCACGCCTGACCCCCGATCCGTACGCCACGGGAATCCCCGGCGTCTATCTCTGCTCGGCGGCGACGCCGCCGGGGGCGGGCGTACACGGCATGTGCGGGCACAACGCCGCGAGATCGGCGCTACGGAAACTCGGAGCGGCCGTGGCCGTCTGAGCTGTCTGGCGGCGGACCGATCCGTGTGGACGAAGAGGTCGTGGCGGTATGGCCTGTGGGTTCGTCAACTATCGTCTGCGGCTGTAGACGTACGTTCGACAAGGAGAGCCGATCCGTTGAACCGAGCCTCGGCCGACAGGCCTCGTACGGTGGCGATCGGTGCCGCCGGGTCGCGGCCCTGCACGCTGGTCGTCTGCCGTGGGTGTTGTTGTGGCAATCCGCGGAAGTATCCCGACGACGATCACGCCTGGCAGCTGGAGCGGTTGCGGGCCGGGGCCGAGGCGTCCGGGGGGCGGTTCGTGGTGCGGACCGTGGACTGTCTCGGGCCCTGCGACCAGGCCAACGTCGTGGTCGTACAGCCTTCGGGGGACGCGCGGCGCAGGGGTGCGCGGGCGACCTGGATCGGGTTCGCGATGGGGGACGACTGCACCGAGGAGCTGGTGAGTTGGGCGTCCGCCGGAGGGCCGGGGGTCGCCGAACCTCCGGTCGCGCTGGAGTTGCAGTTCGTCCGGCCGCCGCGCGAGGCACGGGCCCGTACGCGCCGCTGAGGCGGTGCCGGCCCGTCGGCCGCCCTCTGGAACCACACCTCCCGGTACGGCACTCTTCTTCCTCGTGGGGACCCTTCCGTATCAAAGCCCGTCGACCGACACGACCGCGCACATGGTGGTGGCCGGGGACGACGCCCTGGCGCACCGGCTGGCCGCCGAACTGCGGGGTGTGTACGGCGAACGGGTGACCCTCGTCGTGCCGCCCACCCAGCGCAGCGTGCGGCCGCCTGTGGTCGGGCGGGCTCGGGGCTCGACGCTGTTCGACCGGATGTCCGCGGCGGTGAACCGGGCCGCGGGCAACGGGGAGGGGCCACAGGGGCCGCCCAACCGGACGGCCGAACCCGCCGGTTCCGAGCGGGTGTTGGAGGCCACCGAACTCACCGAGGCCGTACTCGCCGAGGCGGGCGTGGAACGGGCCGCCGCCCTCGCACTCGTCCATGACGACGACGAGACCAACATCCGGGCCGCGCTCACCGCGCGCCGCCTCAATCCGCGGCTGCGGCTCGTCATACGGCTCTACAACCGGCGCCTCGGGCAGCACATCGAGGAACTCCTCGATCAGGCTTCGGCGTTGGCCATGGCCGTGACCGATGGCGAGGGGGACGGTGGCGGGGGGAGCGGGGGGCTCGGGTTCGACGCGTCCACCACCGTGCTGTCCGATGCCGACACCGCCGCGCCCGCGCTCGCCGCGACCGCCGTCGCCGGGACCAGCAAGGTCGTCCAGACCGATGGATTGATGCTGCGGGCGGTGGAGCGGCCGCCACCGGGGCCCGGCGAGGTCGCCGATCCTGGGCTGTGCACGCTCGCGCTGCTGTCCGCCACCACCAACGACCCCGCCGGGGCAGACGGTTCGGAGAGCAGCGGGTCACACGGCCCTCGACTGCTGCCCGACGAGCGGGCCGTGGCGGCGGCCACCGGGCGCGGGACCGTCGTCCTGGAGACGGTGTCGTACGCCGCGTCCGCGCCGTCCGCGGGGCGGCGCAGTGTCGTGCCCTTCGGCTCGCTGCTGTCGCGGCGGCTGCGCTGGTCGTTCGCCGGGCTGGTGGGGTGCGTGGTCGGGCTGGCGGTCGCGTCGATGCTCGTCACCGGGGAGCCCCCGCTGCAGGCGACCTATCTGACGCTGCTCGATCTCTTCGCCATCAACAACCCCGCCATCGGGGAACCCATCGGGCGGCAGATTCTTCAGCTCTTCTCCGGGCTCGTCGGGTTGTTGCTGCTGCCTGTGCTGCTGGCCGCCGTGCTGGAGGCGCTCGGTACGTTCCGCAGCGGGTCCGCGTTGCGCAAGCCGCCGCGGGGGCTGTCCGGGCATGTGGTGCTGCTCGGGGTCGGGAAGATCGGGACGCGGGTGTTGACGCGCCTGCGTGAGCTGCACATTCCGGTGGTGTGTGTCGAGGCCGATCCGGAGGCGCGAGGGCTGGCGCTGGCGCGGCGGTTGCGGGTGCCGGTGGTGTTGGGTGACGTCACGCAGGAAGGTGTGCTGGAGGCCGCGAAGATTCATCGGGCGCATGCGCTGCTCGCGCTGACCAGCGCGGACACGACGAACCTGGAAGCCGCGTTGTACGCCCGTACCGTGCGGCCCGATCTGCGGGTCGTGCTGCGGTTGTACGACGACGACTTCGCCACCGCCGTGTACCGGACCCTGCGGGCCGCGCATCCGCAGGCGCTGACCCGCAGTCGTAGCGTGTCGCATCTGGCCGCGCCCGCGTTTGCCGGGGCCATGATGGGGCGGCAGATCCTCGGGGCGATTCCGGTGGAGCGGCGGGTGTTGCTGTTCGCGGCCATGGTGGTGGGTGGGCATCCGCAGTTGGAGGGGCGGACTGTGGGGGAGGCGTTTCGGGCGGGGTCGTGGCGGGTGCTTGCGCTGGATACGGCTGCGTCGGGGGGACGGCGGGGTGGTGGACCGGTGTCCGCCGCGGGGGGCGGTGGGGGCGAGCGGGGTGGTTCCGGGCTGGTCTGGGATCTTCCCGCCACGTATGTGCTTCGGGCGGAGGACCGGGTGGTGCTGGCTGCGACTCGGAGGGGGCTGGCGGAGTTGTTGGGTCGGCGGCGGCGGGAATCGGCGGGCACGTAGGTTTTTTGTCTCCGGGGGGGGGCGGGGGTGTCCGGCTCTGGTGCGGGGAGTGGGGTGGGGTGGGGGGGGATTTTCTTCGCCCCCACCGCCCCTACCCGTCCCATCCCTCCGGGGCTCCGCCCCAGACCCCACCAGGGGGCTCCGCCCCCGGACCCCTGCGCCCCCGGACCCTTGCGCCCCTGGGGCTTCGCCCCTGTTGTTGCCCGGGTCCTTTTGACTGCGGGCCCGTGGGGGCTGGGCGCGCAGTTCCCCGCGCCCCTGACGGGGCGCGTCCAAAACCCTTCCCTGGCGGGGCGGGCTTACTGGGGCAGGTGTCTGTTTGCGAAGTCGAGTTCGAGTTTTACCTGCTTGATGCGTTCGTCGACGACCAGGGAGCCGTGGCCCGCGTCGTAGCGGTAGACCTCGTGGATGGCGCTGCGGGCGGTGAGGCGGCCTACGTAGTTGTCGATCTGGCGGATGGGGCAGCGGGGGTCGTTGACGCCGGCCGAGATGTAGACGGGGGCCTTGACCGCGTCGACGTAGGTGAGGGGGGAGGACGCCTCGAAGCGTTCGGGGACCTCCTCGGGGGTGCCGCCGAGGAGGGTGCGGTCCATCGCCTTCAGGGCTTCCATCTCGTCGTGGTACGCCGTCACATAGTCGGCGACCGGGACGGCCGCGATGCCGAGGGTCCACGCGTCCGGCTGCGTGCCGAGGCCCAGGAGGGTGAGGTAGCCGCCCCAGGAGCCGCCGGTGAGGATCAGGCGGGCGGGGTCGGCGAGGCCCGACGTCACCGCCCATTCCCGGACCGCCTCGATGTCTTCGAGTTCGATCAGGCCGACCCGGTGCTTGAGGGCGTCCGTCCACTCGCGGCCGTAGCCCGTGGAGCCTCGGTAGTTGATCCGGACCACCGCGTACCCGTGGTCCACCCAGGCTGCCGGGCCCGCCGCGAACGAGTCGCTGTCGTGCCAGGTCGGGCCGCCGTGGATGTCGAAGACCGTGGGCAGGGGGCCCGTCGTGCCCGCCGGCTTCTGGATGAGCGCGTGGACGCGGCCGCCGGGGCCCTCCACCCACACGTCCTCCACGGGGACCGAGCCCGGGGACTTCAGACCGGGGGGATCGAGGACGACCTCGCCCGTCGTCGAGCGGACCACGGACGGCTCGGCCGCCGAGGACCACAGATACTCCACGGTTCCGTCGGGGCGGGCCGTCGCCCCGGAGACCGTGCCCTGCGGGGTGGGCACCTGGACCAGCTCGCGGGACGCCAGGTCGTAGCGCCACAGGTCGCTGCGGGCCTCGAAGCTGTGGGCGATGAGAAGGGCCGAACCGTCGGGGTACCACTCGGCCGCCACGTCGCCCGGGAGGTCCAGGGCCAGGTCCGTCTCCTCCCCCGTCGCCACGTCCCACACCAGCGGCTCCCAACGGCCACGCCGCTGATGGCCGATGAGGAGGCGGGTGTCCCCGTCGACCGGGGCGAAGCCGAGCACTTCCAGGCCCAGCTCGACCGTGCCGCCCTTGGTGTCGTCGAGCTCGGCGACCGTCGAGCCGTCCGGGCGCAGCACCCGCAGCGCCGAGTGCATCGCGTCGCCGTGCTCGGTGTGCTCGACGGCGATCAGGGAGCCGTCGTGCGAGAGGTCGCCGACGCCCGCCGACTCCCGGTGACGGTAGATCTCCACCGGCTCCTCGCCGAAGCGGACCACGTGGATCGTCGAGCCGTCCTCGTCCGTCGAGCGGCCCACGACCGCGGTGCGGCCGTCCCTGCCGATGGCCAGGCCCCCGGGGTAGGAAGGCTCCAGGCCCGGAGCAGCAGGGGCGTCGACACCGTCGGCACCATCGACGGCATCGACCGTGTCCGTGGTCTTGGGAGCGACGAAGCGTTGGCGGCGCCAGATGCCGAACTCGTCGCCGTCCTTGTCGTCGAACCACCAGATCCACTCGCCGTCCGGGGAGAGCACCCCGTCCGTCGTACCGTTCGCCCGGTTCGTGACCTGGCGCTGCTCCCCCGTCCCGCGGTCCCACGCGTACAGCTCGTACGTCCCCGTCGCGTTGGAGACGAACAGCGCGCGGTGCGGGGCGTCCTCCGCCCAGTCGGGCAGCGACACTCGCGGCGCCCGGAAGCGCTTCTCCCAGTCCGGCATGGCTGCCTGCCGCTGCTCGATGGACCCGTTGCTCTCAGTCATGGCCCCATAGTGCCTGGCCCGACCGACCCCGCGCTGGCGAGGTCCCCAGCCTGTGGATAACTTCGCCGATCGCGCCGGGTGAACTCCGGGAAAGCACCGGCACGAGGGGCCCCGAAGCCTCGGCGTCGAGCGCGGCACCGTACCTTTGAACTCGTGTACCGGTTCCTGCTGACGCCCCGCTGGTGGGGGATCAACGTCTTCGTGCTGTTGGCCATCCCCTTCTGCATCTTCATGGGGTCCTGGCAGTTGAGCCGGTTCGAGGCGAGGGTGCAGGACCACCGCGCGGCCGGTGAGCAGGCCGCCGCGGCCAAGACGGAGGCCGCCCGTCCGCTTGCCCGGCTGCTGCCCGTGAGCACGGAGACCTCCGGAAAACAGGCCACCGCGACCGGCCGGTACGGCAAGCAGCTCCTCGTGCCGGGCCGCGAGCTCGACGGTGAGCCCGGGTTCTACGTACTGACGCTGCTGCGCGTCGACGGCGGCAAGGCGCTGCCCGTCGTACGGGGCTGGCTGCCCGGAAGCGCCGACCCGGCGAAGGCGCCCGCCGCCCCGACCGGTGAGGTCACCGTCACGGGTGCGCTCCAGGCGTCCGAGAGCCCGGGGGCGAACGGCGTCACCGCCGCTGGGGGTCTGCCCGCAGGACAGACCGGCGCGATCAGCTCGGCGTCACTGGTGAACCTGGTGCCGTACGAGGTGTACGACGCCTGGATCACCCTCGCGAAGGCCGACAGCGGGATGCGTGCGGTGCCCGCGACCGCGCCTCAGGGCACCGGCCTGGACCTGAAGGCGTTCCAGAACCTCGGTTACACCGGTGAGTGGTTCGTGTTCGCGGGCTTCGTGGTCTTCATGTGGTTCCGGCTGCTGCGCCGCGAGGCGGAGTTCGCGCGGGACGCGGAGCTGGGAATCGTCCCGGACCATGACGAAGAAGAAGCCACGGTCGCCGAACCCGCCGCCGACGCCCCTCAGGACGCCGACAACATCCCCGTCCGGTAGATCGTCCCGGCGCACGCGTTGGACACGGTCGTCGTGGCCGTCGCCGCGCCCGTCTCCGCCGTGTACGACACGGTGACGCTGCCGTCGGCCAGGCCGCCGTCCTCCGTCACCATCTGGGTCGAGGTGCCGGTGCCACCGGTGTCCGTGGCGGTGCCGCCCGTGCCGGTGGCGCCGTCCGTGGTGGTGGTCGGGGTCGGCGAGGGCTGTCCGCCGCCGGTGGTCGGACAGGTCTCCGAGGGCACCCAGGCGAACTTCACGACGTACGAGGCGCTCGGCTTCAGCACCACCGAGGCGACCTCCGTGGAGGGGTCGGGCAGCCCGGTGGCCGCGTCGCCCGCCACATGCGTCACCACGCTGATCTTGGCCGAGTCCGCGGCGCCCTGCGCGAGGGTGCCGACCGCGCCCGCGCCGCTGACGGTGCAGCTGGTGGCGGAGACGTTCGAGAGGGTGAAGGAGCCGTAGACCACGCCGGTGGCGTCCGGGGTGCCGACGGCACTGGTGGCCCCGCCGAGCTGCGCCGGTGTACACGCAGGCGAGATCGCGGCCGAGGCCGAGGGACCGGGGCCGCCCGTGGCCGACCCGGTGTTCGCCCCCTTGCCCTTGTCGGGCGTGCCGGTCTGGCTGCCCTTGCCCTTGTCCTTGGTGGTACCGGAGCTGCCGCCCGCGGAGCTCTCGCCGCCGTCGGGGCCCTTGCCCTGGCTGGTGCCGCCCTGGGCCTGTGAGCTGTTGCCCGCTATGGACGGGTCGGCGTTCGACCCGGAGGCGTTCGAGACGTGCACGAGGGCGGGGACGGCGGTGCCGATGAAGAGCGCGGCGGCGGCCACGCCGACGATGGCCTGACGCTTGCGGGCCCGTCGTGCGGGGACCGCGCGGCGCAGGTGCTCCAGCGTGCCGTCGGTGGGTTCGATCTCCTGGACGGCCTGGTGCAGCAGCCGGCGCAGCGCCAGCTCGTCCGAACCGAACCCGTCGGAGCCCAGTACATCAGGGTCCAGTGCATTCGGGCCCAGTACATCCGGGCCCTGTGCGTCCGGGCCCTGCGGGTGGGGGCCGTTTGCGTCGGGGCCGTGGTTCACAGTTCCGTTCCCAGCTTGCTGCTCGTGCTCGTGCTCTTGCTCGTCTTCGGCGGGCGTGGACCGGTGTGTCGGCTCATGCCACTCATAGGGCTCGTGTCGGTCGTGGTTGTCGCGTCGCTGGCTCATGCCGGGGCCTCCATGGCGACACGGAGCGCGGCGATGCCGCGCGAGCCGTACGCCTTGACCGACCCGAGCGATATGCCGAGGGTCTCGGCGACCTGGGCCTCGGTCATGTCCGCGAAGTAGCGCAGGACGAGGACCTCGCGCTGGCGGCGCTGGAGGCCCTTCATCGCCTTGATCAGGGCGTCGCGCTCCAGCTGGTCGTACGCGCCCTCCTCCGCGCTCGCCATGTCGGGCATCGGCTTCGAGAGGAGCTTGAGGCCGAGGATGCGCCGGCGCAGCGCGGAGCGCGAGAGGTTGACGACGGTCTGCCGCAGATACGCGAGCGTCTTCTCGGGGTCCCGGACGCGTTTGCGCGCCGAGTGCACCCGGATGAAGGCCTCCTGGACGACGTCCTCGCAGGAGGCGGTGTCGTCGAGCAGGAGTGCCGCGAGGCCCAGCAGCGACCGGTAGTGGGCGCGGTAGGTCTCGGTGAGATGGTCGACCGTGGTGCCGGCGGCCATGCTGTCTTCAGCGCTGTCGCGCTGACTCGGTATGCGGGCGGGCCGCGCTGCAGGCATGGGCGCGATCACCGGCATGCCGGGGCTGCGGAGTCGGCGGGGTGGACGCAGGGGCGTGCCCCTGGTCTGTACCGCGGTGAATTCGAGAACCTCTGCCACGCCAGTTGGACACGCTTCCCCCCGTCAGGGTTGTACGCGACAGGCATCACATTCGCTTCAGGGTTCACACCGGCCGAAGCGCCCGCTCCCACGCACCCCACGACACGCGTCCCCACGCAGCCCACGACACCCGTCCCCACGCACCGCACAACGCCCGCCCCCACGCGCTCCACAAGACCCGCCCCCACGCACCTCGCAACGCCCACCGGACCATGTGCCGGAACGCCTGCCGACGCGACCGGTAGCGCGCCTGGCAGTGCATTGAATGCCCTCATGCGTACTAGCTCATCCCCTATGCCCCGTTATGCCGTGCCGCCCCCGGGCACCCGTTTAGGGCGACCGCAAAGACGCTCCCCGCCCTCCGCGCGGTTGCGGAGAACGGGGAGGGAAATCTTCGAACGCCAAGCGGGTCCTGTACAAGTGGTCCGGACCATTATTCCGGCCACACAACTGACACAGATCCTACAAACGAATCCGGTGATGGCCAGGGAGATTTTGCCCCGCGGGCACCCTGAACAGCGAAACTTACCGGCCATGCAAGACGAGTCCCGGACACACGCCGCCGAAATCGGTTCGCGACGAGGGCAGTTGCCTCCGTAGCCTTCGACCATGGACATCCGCCGTACGCCACCGCGTGGAGCCCCCGTGCCGGGGCGGCGGCGTGCCCGAGTGATTCCGTTGAATCCGCGCGCACGCCGCTCCCCTGACGCGGCTGTCTAGAACAGCTCCGCCGCCACCAGTTCCGCGATCTGGGCCGTGTTGAGGGCGGCGCCCTTGCGGAGGTTGTCGCCGCAGACGAAGAGTTCGAGGGCGGTCGGGTCGTCGAGGGCCCGGCGGACGCGGCCCACCCAGGTCGGGTCGGTGCCGACGACGTCCGCGGGAGTGGGGAACTCCCCGGCGGCCGGGTTGTCGAACAGGACGACTCCGGGCGCGGTGGCCAGGATCTCGCGGGCCTTGGTCACGGTGACCCTGCCCTCGAAGCGGGCGTGCACGGTGAGGGAGTGCGTGGTCACGACCGGGACGCGGACGCAGGTCACGGCCACGGGCAGGCCCGGCAGCCCGAGGATCTTGCGGGACTCGTCCCGCACCTTCATCTCCTCCGAGGACCAGCCGTCCTCGCGCAGCGACCCGGCCCACGGGACGACGTTCAGCGCCACCGGCTCCGGGAAGGGACCCGTGTTGTCGCCCACGACCCGGCGTACGTCACCGGGGGTGGTCCCCAGTTCCGTACCGGCGACGAGGGACAGCTGCTGGCGCAGGGTGTCGACGCCCGCGCGCCCCGCACCGCTCACCGCCTGGTACGAGGAGACCACCAGCTCGCGCAGGCCGAACTCGGCGTGCAGCGCGCCGAGCGCCACGATCATGGAGAGGGTGGTGCAGTTCGGGTTGGCGATGATCCCGCGCGGGCGCACACGCGCGGCGTGCGGATTCACCTCGGGGACGACCAGCGGCACGTCCGGGTCCATCCGGAACGCGCCCGAGTTGTCGACCACGATCACGCCCTTGGCCGCGGCGATCGGCGCCCACTGCGCGGCCACCTCGTCGGGGACGTCGAACATCGCGACGTCGACACCGTCGAAGGCGGCCTCACTGAGCGCCACCACCTCGACCTCCTCGCCGCGCACGGCCAGCTTGCGGCCGGCCGAGCGCGGGGAGGCGAGCAGACGGATCTCGCCCCAGATGTCCGCGTGCTGGGACAGGATCTGGAGCATGACCGTGCCGACGGCCCCGGTCGCACCCACGACCGCCAGGGTCGGTCCTGCGAGCCTGCTCATCAGCGGCGGCCAGTGCCGCCGTACGAAAGGACGGTCATCGTCCGGTGCCTCCGTAGACGACGGCCTCGTCGCTGTCGGAGTCGAGCCCGAAGGCGGTGTGCACCGCGCGGACGGCCTCGGGGACGTCGTCGGCACGCGTGACCACCGAGATGCGGATCTCGGAGGTGGAGATCAGCTCGATGTTCACCCCCGCGTCGGACAGCGCCTCGAAGAAGCCGGCCGTGACACCCGGGTTCGTCTTCATGCCCGCGCCGACGAGCGAGATCTTGCCGATCTGGTCGTCGTAGCGCAGCGAGTCGAAGCCGATCACGTTCTTCGCCTTCTCCAGGGCGTCGATGGCCTTGCGGCCCTCGGTCTTGGGGAGGGTGAAGGAGATGTCCGTCAGACCGGTGGAGGCGGCGGACACGTTCTGGACGACCATGTCGATGTTGATCTCGGCATCGGCGATGGCGCGGAAGATCGAGGCGGCCTCGCCCGGCTTGTCCGGGACACCGACGACCGTGACCTTGGCCTCGGAGGTGTCGTGAGCGACACCGGAAATGATGGCCTGCTCCACCTTCTGGTCCCCTTGCTTGATCGGTGCGCTGCTGACCCAGGTGCCCTGAAGCCCGCTGAAGGACGAGCGCACGTGGATCGGGATGTTGTAGCGGCGGGCGTATTCCACACAGCGGTGGAGCAGCACCTTGGAGCCGGAGGCGGCGAGCTCCAGCATGTCCTCGAAGGCGATCCAGTCGATCTTCTTCGCCTTCTTCACCACCCGCGGGTCGGCGGTGAACACGCCGTCCACGTCGGTGTAGATCTCGCAGACCTCGGCGTCCAGCGCCGCGGCGAGCGCGACGGCCGTGGTGTCGGACCCGCCGCGCCCGAGCGTGGTGATGTCCTTCTTGTCCTGCGAGACGCCCTGGAAGCCGGCGACGATGGCGATGTTGCCCTCGTCGAGCGCCGTCCGGATACGGCCCGGCGTGACGTCGATGATCCGCGCTTTGTTGTGGACCGAGTCGGTGATGACGCCTGCCTGGCTGCCGGTGAAGCTCTGGGCGCTGTGGCCCAGGTTTTTGATCGCCATCGCCAGCAGGGCCATGGAGATCCGCTCTCCGGCGGTCAGCAGCATGTCGAACTCTCGTCCGCTTGGCATCGGAGATACCTGCTCGGCGAGATCGATCAGCTCGTCCGTCGTGTCGCCCATCGCGGAAACGACCACGACCACCTGGTGGCCGTTCTTCTTCGCTTCCACGATTCGCTTGGCGACGCGCTTGATGCCCTCGGCATCGGCTACGGAGGAGCCTCCGTACTTCTGCACGACAAGGCCCACGTGCGCTCCTCGCTCAATCCGTCTCTGCACCGCACAACTGCGGTCGGCTCAGTCTAACGAGCGGCCGGATTTCCCTTCCGGAGTATCGAATCGTGAGATGTCCCGCTCACGACGTGATCACTCCGGACCGTCAAGGTCCACCGGGAGTCCACCGGAGTCGTCAGATCCACCGGTTTCGGCAGGGTTCCTCCGGCCGCTCCGAGCGGCACCTGCCCGCCCACACGCCCCGCCACTCCGGAAAGTGCCCCGTGTCACACGACACCGCCGTGTCTTAACTCTCAAGCACTAAGGTTCGGCTGTGCGCGTACTCCTGGTGGAAGACGATCAGCCGGTCGCCGAGTCACTGCGGCGCGGGCTGCTGCGCTACGGCTTCCAGGTCGAGTGGGTGACGACCGGCCACGCGGCGCTGGCCCACCAGGGCCCGTACGACGTCGTCCTCCTCGACCTCGGCCTGCCCGACACCGACGGCCTCGACGTCTGCAAGGCGCTGCGGACCCGCGGTGACGTGCCGATCATCGTGATCAGCGCGCGCAGCGACGAGACCGACCGGGTGGTGGGCCTGGAGATAGGCGCCGACGACTACGTCTCCAAGCCCTTCGGCGTACGGGAGGTCATCGCGCGGATAAGAGCGGTGATGCGGCGCGTCCGGCCCCGTACGGAGACCTCGGCGGGCCCCGACCGGTACGGGCCCCGGCTCACCGTCGACCGCAAGGCCGCCCGGGTCCGCCTGGACGGCGTCGAGGTGGCGCTCGCGCCCAAGGAGTACGACCTGCTCGCCTTCCTCACCGAGGAGCCCGGCGCGCTGATGTCACGCGAACAGATCATGGAAGCGGTCTGGGACGCGAACTGGTTCGGCCCGACGAAGACGCTCGACGTCCATGTCGCCGCACTGCGGCGCAAGCTCGCGGGGGCGATCACCATCGAGGCGGTACGGGGGGTCGGGTTCCGTCTGGAGGTCGTACGCGATCCGGTGCCGGACTCGAAGACGACCCCGGACCCGGGCTCGGTCCCGGACCCGGCCTCGGTCCCGGATCCGGCCTCGGTCCCCGGCCCGCAGTCGGCCCACGCCCCGGATCAGGGCGCGCCCGGCTCATGATCCGGCAGCTCATCGTCAGTTACGTCCTGCTGGTGGCCGTCGCGCTGACCGCGTTCACCGTGCCGGTGGCCTTCACGCTGACCTCGCAGCTGCGCGGCGACACCGAGGCCTCGGTGCGCCGGGAAGCGACCACGATGGCACTCGTGCTGGCGCAGGACGATCCCGCCTCACGGGCCGCGCTGAACCGGCTGGCGACCGCGTACGCCGATCAGACGCCCGGCCATGTGGACGTGCTCCCGGCCTCCGGCACGGACGGGACGGACACGGCGCGCTGGGGCGACGGCGCGCTGCGGGTGACGGTTCCGGCGATCAGGGACAACCACATCGTGGGCGCGGTGCGCGTCACGTACCCGACCTCCGATCTGACCGCCCGGCTGTGGCGGATCTGGGGCTTCCGGGCGATCCTCGCCGTCGGTGTGCTGGCGGTGGCCGCCGGGCTCGGCGCGCTGGTGGCGCGCCGGCTGACCCGGCCGCTGCGCCAGCTCAACGAGATGGCGAGCAAGTTCGGCGACGGGGATCTGACCGCGCGCTCGCCGGTGACCGGACCGCCGGAGACCCAGCGCCTGGCCCGCACCCTCAACTCGGGCGCGGAACGCCTGGACACCCTCATCGACTCCCAGCGGATCTTCGTCGCCGACGCCTCCCACCAGCTCCGTACCCCGCTCACGGCCTTGCGCCTGTCCCTCGACAACATCGCGGACGGGGTCGAGGACGAGTTCGTGCGCGAGGACGTGGACCAGGCCACCGCCGAGGTCGTCCGGATGAGCCGGCTGGTGAACGGGCTGCTCGTGCTCGCCCGTGCCGAGGCGAAGGTCTCGGCGGCGGAGGCGCTGCCGCTGCGGGAGCTGGTGGAGAACCGGCTCACGGTGTGGCGGCCGGCCGCCGAGGAGCGCGGGGTCGCCATCGCGCAGGACGGGGATCTCGGCGGCCGGTCGCTCGTGCTGGCCAGTCCCGGTCACCTCGACCAGGTGCTGGACAACATCCTGTCGAACGCCCTGGAGGTCTCCCCGGACGGTTCGGTGATCACCGTGAAGGTGGCGGTCCGCCCCGACGAGATGGTGCTCTCGGTGCTGGACCAGGGCCCCGGCATGTCCGACGCGGAGAAGGCCCGCGCCTTCGACCGCTTCTGGCGCGGTCAGGGCCTGACCGGGCGCTCCGGCTCCGGGCTCGGCCTCTCCATCGTCAAACAGCTGGTGACGGACGACGGCGGGACCGTGGCCCTGCGCGACGCGCCCGGCGGCGGGCTGTGGGTGGCCGTCAGCCTTCGGGCATCACCGAGGAGTGGTGGTTGACGATCAGCCACTTGCCGCCGCGCTTCTCGTACTCGTACGTGTAGCGGGCCTCGACGGTGCGCTTGGCGCCGGTGTCCGGGTCGGTGAGCGTGAACTCGTACAGGCCGGTGTCGATGGCGGAGTTCTCGTCGAGGACGTTGACGATCGTCTCGATCTTCTTGCCGACCGGCTTGTTCTCGAGGAAGTGCTCGAAGTAGTCGACGATCTCGGCGTGCGTGTCGCGGATCTTGTTGGAGACGGTGGGCAGCAGGACGGCGTCGGAGGCGTAGCGGTCGGCCACCTTCTCCGGGTCGCCGGTCTTCAGCGCGGCGTTCCAGCCGTCGAAGAGCGCGGCGATCCGCGCCTTGGTGGGCGGCTTCTGCGGGGCCGCGCTGGCCGACGTGCCGATCCCGACGCCCACGGCGCCCGCCGCGACGAGGGTGGAGACGGTGATGACGGCGGCGCGCTTGCGTATCCGGCGCTTCATGAAAACTCCAGTGCGGTGGGGGTACTTGCGGGTGCTCCGCTTGCTGTGGGAGCGACTCCAGCCTCTCTTCGCGCCGGTTAGGGGCCGTCCAGCGGACGTGCAGGACTGATCCAACTCACGGCCAACTCACGCTGTGCGAGGGGGCGGTGACGGGCGTGTGGGGGTGCCGGGTGGGGTAAGGGGCGTGAGTGACGGGCGAGTTGATGCTGGGCGGGATCGTGCTGTTGGGGTCCTGTGTGCAATGGCTGACCGGGATGGGCTTCGCGCTCGTCGCCGTGCCGGCGCTGGTGCTGCTGCTCGGGCCGGCCGAGGGTGTCGTCCTCGCGAACTGCGTCGCCGGGGCGATCTGTGTCGTGGGGCTGGCCGGTGGGTGGCGGCGGGTGCGGCCGCGCGCCATGGTGCCGTTGTGCCTGGCGGCGGCGCTCACCGTGCCGGTGGGCAGCTGGGTCGCGCGGCGGCTGCCGCCGGCCGCGCTGTTGGTTTTCATGGGCGCGCTGGTGACGGTCGCCGTGGTCGTGGTCATGCGGGGCGTCCGGCTGCCCGCGCTGCGTGGCACGCGGGGTGCGGTGGCCGCGGGGGCGGCGGGCGGGTTCATGAACTCGGCGGCGGGGGTGGGGGGTCCGCCGGTCTCCCTGTACGCCCTCAACGCGGGGTGGACGGTGCGGGAGTTCGTGCCGAACGCGCTGTTCTACGGGGTGGTGGTGAACGCCTTCTCGGTGGCCTCGAACGGCGTTCCGCACCTGGGGCCGACGCGGTGGGGGGTCGTGGGGACGGGGATGGTGGTGGGGGCGTCGATCGGGAGGGTGCTTGCCGATCGGGTGCCGGAGCAGCGGGCGCGGGGGCTGGTTCTGTTGCTGGCGTTGGCCGGCGGGCTCACCACGTTGGGGAAGGGGCTGTGGGGGTTGGGGTGACCTGTGGTGGGGCCGCCGCCTAGTGCCTGTGGGGGGCGTCTGGTGCCTGTGGTGGGCTCGCCTGGTGCCGGTGGTGGGCTCGCCTGGTGCCTGTGGTGGGCTCGCCTGGTGCCTGTGGTGGGGCGGGGCCGTGGCGGTGCGTCGAGCCCGTCGCCGCTGGATCAGACGTGGGCCGGGCAAGGGAGCCGCTGCTCGATCCGAACGTAAGCGACGGGCTTGCGA